>PWNY01000112.1 GCA_003557805.1 Bacteroidales bacterium
AGGTGCCTTCCACCTGGATGTCCATATCGCTCCAATACATATTGGCAAAAAGCCGGTTTTTGAAATAATAAGTTGGGGTATTCGCTGTAAGGGTTATATCTCCCATCAGCCGGTTTTGCTGACTTGATGCATGTTCAGCCTCATCGGTGACAATGGTATCATCTTCCAGAAAATAGGATGTCTTGGTAGCGTTGTCGGATGTTAAGCGTTTGTTGAGGTAGGTGATTTGCGAGGTAAGGTCGTAATGCTGCCCAACGCCCCAAAGATTGTTGGTGCTGAAAAGGTGTGTTTTGTTGAAACGGCTTCGGTAATCTTCAATCTGGCGTAAATTATCCTGAGAGGCACTTATATAATTCTGCAATCCATATCCCCTGCGGAATTGTGAGATGGGATTATCAATAGAAAACGCCCTTGTTTCACGTGCCAGCGCATCTCCGGTATTGTTGGATTTGTGGATATTTAAGGTCTGCTGGATCTCCTTAAACCGCATGGCTGCAAGCTCCGATTTCCAGAGTAAGGGTTCAAAGCCTGCTCCTTGTCTCAGTGTGCCAACCCACCGGGATCTGGCGTCTTCCCTCAGGCGAATATTGATGGCAGGATCATCAGAAAAGGATAGTTCTTGCAGCGCCCTGATTGGCTGATGATTCTCCATTACCTCCACACTTGAAACGTCCTTCTGGTGAATGTTATTGGTGGCAATTCCGTAGCGCCCGCCCACCATTTCCCTGCCTTCTATGTAAAATCTGTTGATGGACCTACCTTGGTACTTAATCTGTCCGCTGGACTCTACAGTAATTCCAGGCATTCGTTTAAGCACGTCTGCAAGGGTCTGATCTTCGATCTCAGCAAAATTATCTACATGATAAATGATGGTATCGCTCCTGTGTTCAATGGCCGGTGCATTAAAAACAACCTCTTTCAACTCAGTTGCCTGTAGAGACAGTTGTATGTTGTATTCTGGTCTTTCTGGAAGCAGTGGAATGGTTTTCGGAGCATACCCCATCATGGCAAAATGCAACACATGGTTTTCGGGAAAAGAAGCAAGGGAAATCTCGAACTTTCCCTCTGTTGAGGTGTATGCATGCCGGATGATCCTGCTTTCTCCCGCCGGACGAACGCTTACAACAACTCCAGGGATCGGATTGTTTGTTTCCACATCAGTAACGATGCCTGACAGTTTGAGGCTTTGGCCATAGGTTGTCCATCCAAAAAATAAAAATATAATCAGGAGGCATCTTATTCGCATATAGTTTATCACCAATAATCGCGTTCTAAAAAGTCCCGTTGCTGTCGGCGGGATGTTGAGACATCAAAAAGGTCATGCCCCAATTCGGCATTTGTAATATCAGCCAAGTTGTGTATATACCTGAAGCAACCGCGGAGAAAAGCGATCCGGGTAGTCTCTTCATGCTTTCCAAACAACCCGGAATCTATAACAACCGGTGAAAAAACAATGGGATCGTCCTTAACATTTTCTATACCAACAATGGTAAAGTGGAAATGCTTTTTTAAATCGTGGGCTTCCATAATCAAACCAGGCAAGCCACTGAATTTCCATGGGCCATCGCTGATGGGGATGTCAGGTGCAAACCAGGCTGTCCAGCGCCGACCCCTGAAATCGCTCACGGCCATCTGGCAAGTATAATCCAGGATGGTTTTTGTGCTATCGGTGATATTCCAGTTTTGAGAATGTAGTTCGTCCGTGTAGATATAGTAAGACCCGCCGATGGCATCTGTTATAGTCATTTCCCCTTCAGGATGGTTTTTGTAAACCATTGCACCCATGCGCCTGTAGTAAGGTGGGTTTAGTCGCTCCCCTCTAGCCATTTGCTCGCGTAGAACTCTGTTGAGACTTTCTCTGAAAACTTCCCTTCCATCCGGCGTAGCACGCAATGAATCCGATTGAAAAGTATAGTAGCTATAACTTTTGGAAATATTTTGCCCTACCTGTAAGATAATCAGGTCCTCCCTGGTGTCATTTAAGGTTAATGTGTCAAACTCCCAGGTATAGTCATAATAGAATCTGTGTTGTGCTTGATCCAGCGTCTCCTGAGAGAATGCAATTGGGCTGGTTATTAGAATAGCAACAGCAATTGCCAGTGCTGTAGAATAAAAATCAGACTTCATTACACGGTTCCTCAACCAACCATATCTGTCATGGACCTGGTCGGGGTAGTCATTGAGGATATTTTGGAGGATCTGACGCTCGGTCATTGGAAGGATAATTAATTATCCGACTAATCTATTAAATAATCTGATTCAATGCAATTATTTGTTCAATGACCTTGTATCAATATCCGACTTGATGTATTTCTGAAGGGTGGTGATTTTTTTGTAGTAGGCTATTTTCATCACCTGTCACCCCAAACCCGGTGCGCAAGATCGTGCGCACAATCACCTTATTTTGATCGATTCTAAACGGACCGACCTGGAATGTATAATGTTAATTCTTAGGTATTACAGGAGAATATCTTTTTTTCGCATTTATACGTAATAAACTTACTAGATTTCTCCCTATTTCCTGCCTTCACATTCAAGCTTGAATTAACAGAAAGAACAAGGAAAAGACAAAATGAGATAAACTTCCAATAGAGATATACTGCTATCTATATTGCCGGATAAAATACAGCTCCACCGGAATCTGAATAGACCCAATGGAGTTGAATAAGTCAGGGGTTAATTACAGTCAATTATACCTTCTGAAGGTAAGTTGTAAGCTTAAAGAAGATTGTTTCCAAACAGGAAGATTGTCAGGCGGTTATTTTTTAGAAGGCTGGTAGTTAGGTGCTTAGAACCTTAATGGAAAGGGTAATCCAATGGTAATGTGAGGCATTATATGGCTTTATAATGATGTCAGAAATATCAATATACCTGTTGTTTAACATCATTATTCTCTGCCTTAAAGCCCTGCAAAAACATAATTATTCGTATACTTGTTTATATCTTTGAATATTAGAAAAATAACATTGCTGCGACCGGTGAGGATCTTTATAAAAAACATGGTTTGCCCACGTTGCATTCAAGCTGTTCAACAAGCAGCTGAATTCTGCGGAATAGAAATTTGCAAGATCGATCTGGGTGAAGTTGAAACTAAAGAAAAGGATATAAACACAGAGCAGCTGGAAAAATTTGACAATGTACTTACAAATTTAGGTTTTGAACGCTATGATGATAATAAAACAAGGCTTGTTGAAGGTGTAAAAGCCCAGATAATTAAAAATATACATCACTCAGATAAAGCTTTGAAAATTAATTGGTCAACCATGATAGCAGATACCTTCAACTATGAATATAACTATATCAGTAATCTGTTCTCAACATTTGAGGGCATGACAATAGAGCAATATATCATACAACAAAAAATTGAAAAAATTAAAGAACTATTGCTTTACCAGGAACTTTCTATTTCAGAAATTGCTTTCCGCCTGGGATATAGCAGCCCCTCCTACCTGTCAAATCAATTCAAAAAATATACCGGAATGACTCCGGGGCAATTCAGCAAGCTATTAAGGAACAACCGCAATCCAATAGATAACCTGTAAATTTTACAACTCTTTCCAGCTTAATTGTAAGGGAAAAGCTCTTAGCTGGGCGTACTTTTGTACCAGTAATTAACTGATTTATTAACCCAAATTTTCCCAGTTATGAAAACTATTCTTTTTTTAGCAACATTTTTCATCTCATTGCTGGCATTCGGCCACCACCACAAAACTGAAATCAAAGTATATGGTGCATGTGGCATGTGCGAAACACGAATTGAAAATGCAGCAAAAAGCGTTACAGGTGTAACCTCGGCTGACTGGAACCTCGAAACCAACTTGCTCACCCTTGAGTACGATTCTGAAAAGGTAAACCTGGATGATGTACATAAAAAAGTAGCAGATGCAGGACACGATACCGACAAGGTAGATGCCAGTGATGAGGTGTACAATGAGCTTCCGGCTTGCTGCCATTACGAGCGTCCTGACAGAGAGAAAAAGAGGCAGACCGACAATAGCGGCGAAAGCTGCTGCAGCAGATAGCTTTTGAAAAACACAACTATTGCATAGGTAAAACCTGTGTAAGGAGAATTTTCTTTCAGTTGTATTCCTGTTACGCTTTTTGCGGGAAATACGCACGACCGTTGTGGTAAAACAAGCTTTTAGACCATCCTAATTTTTATTTGGAATGAAAAACCACGACCAACATCAAAATCATGAAAAAGAACATGATCATCATGACCACCATGCACATATGATAAAGGATTTCCGGATCCGGTTCTGGATATCCCTGGTATTGAGTGTGCCAATAATGGCATTGGCACCTATGATACAGGAATTGCTTGGATTTGAGCTACGTTTTGAAGGGGACCGGTTTGTGCAGTTTTTCGTGTCATCGATAGTGTTTTTCTACGGAGGTTGGCCTTTTTTCAAAGGGCTGAAGGATGAGATCAAAGATAAGGCTCCGGGTATGATGACACTGATATCACTGGCCATTACCGCAGCCTATGTATACAGTTCCGCAGTGGTTTTCGGACTGGATGGTAAAACATTCTTCTGGGAACTTGCCACATTGATTGCAATCATGCTACTGGGACACTGGATTGAGATGAAATCTGTGATGGGTGCTTCTAATGCACTTGAAGAACTGGCAAAGCTTATGCCGTCAGAAGCTAACCGGATCACAGATAATGGTGACACCTAAACAGTTTCGGTTTCAGATCTTAAAACTGATGATATTATAATTGTAAAACCTGGCGAAAAAGTACCGGCTGATGGTGAAATAAAGGAAGGCGAAACCAATATAAACGAAGCCATGGTCACCGGTGAATCAAAACCGGTAACAAAAAAAGAGGGTGATGAGGTTATTGGTGGGTCAATAAATGACAACGGCACAATAAAGGTCATTGTAAAGCACACAGGAAAGGACTCTTACCTCTCCAGGGTTATTGGTATGGTTGAAGAAGCGCAAAAGGCGCGCTCCAAAACCCAGACCTTTGCCAACAAGGCTGCCGGTTGGTTGTTCTATATTGCTTTGGGCGGCGGGTTAACCACCCTTGCCACCTGGCTTTTTCTGGGCCGCGAATTTGAATTTGCACTTGAAAGAATGGTTACGGTAATGGTTATCTCATGCCCACACGCACTAGGGCTGGCAGTGCCATTGGTAGTAGCTATCTCTACCTCCGTTTCGGCAAAAAAAGGTTTGTTAATACGTAACCGTACAGCCTTTGAAATTCCCGCAGGATCAGCACCATTATTTTCGATAAAACCGGCACCCTTACAAAAGGTGAATTTGGTGTAACCCGCTATCATTCAGTAAACGATGATTTTTCTGATGATGAGATTCTGTCAATGGCGGCATCACTTGAGACACAATCAGAGCATCCCATTGCTTCCGGAATTGTAAACAGGGCAAAAGAGAAAGAACTTAGACCTAAAGAAGCCAAAGAGTTCAGCAATATGAAAGGAAAAGGAGTTAAAGCTAAGCTCGATGGTAAAGAAACAGTAGTTGCAAGTCCGGGGTTTTTGAAGGAAAAAGATATAAGGCAGCCGGAAAATGCTTTTAAGGATGAATCGGAAACTGTGGTTTTTGTTTTGGTGGAAGATAAACTAGCCGGTTTTATTTCCCTGGCCGATCAGGTCAGGGAAGAGTCGCATGAAGCAATAAAAACACTTAAAAGTAAAAATATAAAAATCGTAATGGCAACCGGGGATAACGAGAAAGTGGCTAAATCCGTTGCAAAAACCCTGGAGCTGGATAACTATCATTCCCAGGTACTGCCTGAAGACAAACAAAATATTATCAAAAAGCTGCAGGAAGAGGGTGAGTTTGTAGCCATGACCGGTGACGGTGTAAATGATGCACCTGCACTGGCACAGGCTGATATAGGCATTGCTGTGGGTTCAGGTACCGATGTAGCTGCCGAAACAGCCGATATCATACTGGTCAATAGCAACCCCAAAGACATTGCCAGTTTAATATTATTTGGCAGCGCCACCCACCGCAAAATGATACAAAACCTGCTGTGGGCTGCCGGTTACAATGTTGTAGCAATTCCCCTGGCAGCGGGTGTGCTTATATCTGCGGGTATACTTCTCAGTCCCGCAGTGGGTGCTGCCCTTATGAGTCTGAGTACCATCATCGTTGCTATTAATTCGCAAATGCTGCGAAGGCAGGTGAGCTGAAAGGTCGTCTAGCAGTTCGGTAAATTCACTGTTCCCAGTAATTAAACTATTAATGAAAAAATATATTTCCAAAGTTCAAAAAAATTATATGTTTTTTCCTGGAAAAACTCATACTGTAACTGTTGATGATATTCATAACCGGCTTGAGGATATCCGTGGCACCCTTTAAACTGGAAAACTGATTCCCTTGCCCGTGACATTGCCCCGTGAATGCTATTGCCAATACCAACGAGCACCTTAAAACTTTGGTTTACTGCACTTTGATTTTTCTAAAGGTCTGTCTGCCTTATAATCCTCTTTAAGGATTAGCCTTGACCTTTTGGGTATAGATAACTGTAAGCCCTTCTTTATACACTAAAAGAGGATTTGCGTTATTGATCCTGCAGGCAGCGAAAAAATACATGATGGCTGTTAGTTGGAAACCACCATGAAGTTTGGTATATGGTTCTTGCCGTGGATATTTTGTTAATATCTTGCTACCTGTTCCGGGAATGTTATGTTAGGTCTGCGTAGCAGAAATTCACAAATACTCATATCCCGTAATATTTTGTATATTGCTTGTTTGATTATATATTTATAACCTTAATTGTGTCCTAATTGCAGAAATTATTGTTTCTGCCTAAACTGTTTAATATAGCAGATATACCTGAAACCGGTAAGAACTGCCTGTATACACAGAAGGGGATTATCGATGACCTGTTAAAGGATAGAGGAGAACCTGCAAAATAGATGCAGGCATGTAGAAAAGCTTATATAAAAAAGAATAAAATAGAGTTGTGCAATACTAACCCAAGGCCTTAATATAAGAAACACTTTTTTTAAAATCCTCCCTTAAAATCCAGGGCTTTATTAACAAAACATTTAAATCCATGAAAAACAATTATCTTAAAAAACTTACACTGTTTATTGCATCAGTATCATTTCTTTTTATTACAAACGCCTTTGCACAACACGAAGCCAGAATAGTAATCAATGCTGATCTTGGTGAACACCAGATAAGCCGCCATATCTATGGTCATTTTTCTGAACATCTGGGAAGATGTATCTATGGGGGGTACTGGGTCGGAGAGGATTCTGGCATTCCAAATACACGGGGGATTCGCGATGATGTGGTGGAAGCTCTTAAAGCAACAAATATTCCAAACTTGCGCTGGCCGGGAGGATGTTTTGCTGATGAGTACCACTGGATGGATGGTATTGGCCCCAGGGAGGATAGGCCAACAATGATAAATACACACTGGGGCGGGGTTACAGAAGATAACAGCTTCGGGACGCATGAATTCCTTGATCTTTGCGAACAGCTTGGAACAGAACCCGTGATAGTGGGTAATGTAGGGAGCGGTACGGTTGAAGAGCTATCAAACTGGGTTGAATATGTTAATTTTGATGGTGTAAGCCCGATGGCTGACCTGAGGCGGGAAAACGGCAGGGAAGACCCATGGGGAGTGGTTTACTGGGGGATTGGCAATGAGAACTGGGGTTGTGGTGGATATATGACCCCGGAATACTATTCAATGCTTTACAGAAATTACGCCACTTATGCCCGCAATTACGGAGACACTCATCTTAGGAAGATAGCCGGTGGGGCTAATGCCAGCGATTATAACTGGACAGCAGTCCTGATGAGGGAGATACCTCACTGGATGATGTGGGGTCTGTCATTGCACCACTATACTGTCAACTGGGCAGATATGGGACCTGCAACAGGTTTTTCTGAATACAGGTACTTTGATAAAATAAGCCGGTGCTATGATATTGAAGATGTAATTAAAAGGCATATAACCATCATGGACAGATATGACCCCGAGAAAAGGGTTGCACTTGTTGTTGACGAATGGGGTGCCTGGTATAGGGTTGAACCGGGAACAAACCCCCGCTTTCTATACCAGCAAAACTCGCTGCGTGATGCATTTGTGGCCGGGATATCACTTAACTATTTTAACGAAATGGGCGACAGGATCAGAATGGCCAACATCGCCCAGACTGTTAATGTACTTCAGGCACTTATACTTACAGAAGATGAAAAAATGATAATGACCCCGACATACCATATTTTTGAAATGTACAAAGGTCACCACGACGCAACATCACTTCCGTTGCACCTTGAAACAGGAAATTATGAGTATGAAGGAAACAGCGTTCCGGCACTTAGTGCATCTGCTTCCAAAAAAGACGGGAGTATATTACTTTCGGTGGTGAATGTTGATCCCCGCCAGGAATCTGAACTGCTTGTTGACCTGAGGGGGCAGGATATATCAAACTATTCATCCAGAATACTGACCGCTGATGAGCTTGATGCCCATAATACATTTGATAACCCTGATGAGGTCGTACCCAGGGAGTTTAACAGCGGCCGTATACGCAATAATGAACTCCGCGTGACAATACCTGCCAAATCGGTTGTGGTATTCGAGATCAACTAGAACAAAGGAAATAACTGTACTTTTGAACAACCACCCAGCACGGTAGCCGGGTGGTTGTTTTGAAAGCTGGCAATTCATGGCTAAAAACAAAACAGCAATAGTCTAACTCCTTACCAGTACTGAATCACTATTTGATTTCATTGACACAGGGTATGTTATTTTTTAAAGACAGGTCTGTTTAAAGAAGCTCCATTTCAGAATATCAACAAATTATGGCAAATCATAAAGTATCACTGCCGCAAACTATTAGATTAAGCTCAAAATTCATTTTCTTTTGCTGAACATTTTTAGCTGTGGCATAACAATGCTGCTAAACTATATCCTATATCATACATTAACATAAAACTCTTTTTATCTAATTTTTAAAACAGGATTATTCAAATAACTAATCAAACTTATTGGGGGAAAGACTATGAAATCAGCATTATTTTCAAAATTTATTGGGGTAATTAAATTTTTACCGCTGCCGGGTTTTACTTTTTTGTTCACGATTTTTTGTTTGCAATCTACACTGGCAAATGATTCCAGGATGACAATAAAGGATGATCATGTAACGGAAACCGTATCGGTAGTGGACGCCCCAGACACATCTGCTCCGCGTAATTCTCATTATAACGGAAACCGGGAACCTTTGCTTGCCAGTCCCTTGATAAAGCTGCCCATTGGTTCGGTTGAGCCGCTTGGGTGGTTGCGCAAACAGCTGGAGTTGCAGTCTGAAGGTTTTTTGGGACATCTGCCTGAAATTAGTGATTTTGTGCGCCGCGAAAACAACGCATGGCTCAACCCGGGAGAAGATGGACATGGTCATTGGGAGGAGGTACCCTACTGGTTCCGCGGTTATATAGCCCTGGGCTACCTCCTGGAAGATGAGCGCATCATTGCCGATGCCACTGAATGGGTGGAGGCTGTCTTCGAAAGCCGGCGCGAGGACGGATACTTCGGACCCCTCCAAAATCTTGATGAGGAGGGGGGCGTACACGATATGATGCCGAACATGTTCATGATGTTTGCCCTGCGCTCCTATTACGAATACACCGGGGATGAACGGGTACTGGATTTACTCACGGACTACTTTTACTGGCAAATGGAGATCCCAGATGATAAATTCTTCCTTGGATACTGGCAATCGACTCGCAATGCGGATAATATGAACAGCGTATTCTGGTTGTTCAACATAACCGGCGATAAGAAGCTGCTGGAGCTTGCTGACAAGCTTCGCCGCACGGGATTGTCCTGGATGGATGCACCTTCTGAAGATCACAGACATCACAACGTTAATTTTTCTCAGGGGTTTAGAAAACCGGCACAATTCCATCAGCAGAACATGGACCCCGGATATCTTGGGCAGGCCTATAAAAATTACGATGCGATATACGATATATATGGCCAGGTACCAGGTGGGATGTTCGCTGGTGATGAATTTGCGCGTCCCGGATTTACGGATCCACGCAATGCCATAGAAAGCTGCGGTATTGCAGAGATGATCCTATCTCAGAATATCTTGCTGCAGGTCAGCGGAGACCTTCTTTGGGCAGACCGCCTGGAGAATGTTGTGTTTAACTCTCTGCCGGCGGCTATGACTGCGGATATGAAGGGGGTACGGTACCTGACATCTGTTAACCATATATACTCGGATCGCCGAAACAAGGCGCCGAAAATCTCCAACATGGGGGATATGATGTCAATGAACCCCCATTCCCACCGCTGCTGCCAGCACAATATCTCCATGGCCTGGCCCTATTATGCCGAGAATATTTGGAAAGCGACTCCTGGCAATGGTCTGGCAGCGATATCTTACAGCGCCTCACGCCTTACGGCAAAAGCAGGTGAGGGAACCCTGGTCACAATTGAGCAGGCAACCCGGTATCCCTTTGACGGGAACATTAACTTAAAGATTGAAACAGGTGAACCGGTGAGGTTCCCCCTCTATTTGCGTATTCCTGACTGGTGTGAAGACCCCCGGCTAAGCATCAATGGGGCTGATAAAGTAGTTGAAAGCAACGGTCGCGGGTTCATCCGCATTGATCGCGAATGGAAACAGGACGATGTGGTAGAACTATACCTGCCAATGGAGGTTGTGGTAAAGCGATGGGAGCGTCAACACAACAGTGCATCGGTCAATTACGGCCCCCTCTCTTTCTCTTTGAAAATAGGCGAAGAATACAGCAGTTTCGGGGGGACCGGCGAATGGCCCGCCTGGGAGATCACACCTTCTACACCGTGGAACTACGGACTTGTGATGAATGATACCGACCCGGCCTCATCATTCGAGCTGGTGACACGGTCATGGCCGGAGAACGACATGGTCTTCACCCACGAAGGGGCCCCTTTGTTACTGCGAACTTCCGGAAAACAGATCCCAAACTGGACAGATACCGGAATGGGGCTGGCGGGCCGCATGCAGCCCAGTCCTGTACTTTCTGATAAGCCGGAGGAAGTGATAGACCTGATCCCAATGGGTGCCGGAAGGCTTCGCCTGGCCTCTTTCCCTGTAATCGGCCACGGACCGGACGCAAGAGAATGGGAGCCCACGCCACCAATGCCGGCCTCATACT
The DNA here is from genome assembly GCA_003557805.1 of Bacteroidales bacterium. Taxonomy (GTDB): domain Bacteria; phylum Bacteroidota; class Bacteroidia; order Bacteroidales; family UBA7960; genus PUPG01. Next base: position 11,143 of record PWNY01000112.1, read on the forward strand.
GGCCGGACCGTGGCAGTCAAAACTTCCCGCGCAATGGCCGGTTGCCGGTAGAGGGGACGGAAGACGCTAATGTTTTTCAATGGCTAGGTTGGGCTCATTATGGGGCTGGTGAAAAGCACTGGCTACGTCAAAATTTTGAGGAGAAGGCAACTGTATCTTCCTGCGAAATATTCTGGTCGCCTGATGAAGGTCCGCTTACATCTCCGGAGTGGTGGCGTCTGGAGTATCTGCGCAATGATAGCGAATGGGAGGAAGTCAACCTGAAAGAGAAGGAGTACGAATATCATCCCGGTACATTTACACGTGTCAGTTTTGAACCTGTTACAACTGTTGCCCTGCGTATTGTTGCACAGACTAAAGCTAACCACTCTTCCGGTATCTATGAGTGGAGGAGCTGGCTGCACGACGGGGACCATCGAAAACACTCGGTCATGCAGGACTTTGGTGTGGACATCATGGGCGATCCCGTAAACCGTAACATTAGCTCAGTAGAGGTCAATTGGTACGTGGATACAGATAATCCACATAGCCGGCTTCCAACTGCCTGGAAGCTCTATGCCATGAAGGACGGTAAGTGGGTGGAAGTAGAAGCCGTTGATGATTACAGTATTGAGGCGTCCCAGCCAAGCCGGCTCGATTTTGAACCTGTGGAAACCACCGCCATGCGACTCGAAATCATTGCAGAACCCGGCACGAGTGCCGGGCCACGTGACTGGTCTGTCCAATGAGCCGGGCAAAGGTTCTGTGGTCAGGGATGGCTTTATTTTGAGGGTGGCGCGTTTTGAGTATGCAAATCAATCCTTTACTGCTCCTACCATGGAGCGGATTAAAGGCTTTTAGCCCAATTCGATTAAGCGATGGCATTTGTTTATACTCGCGGCCATAAGCTGTACAAACTCGAACATGCTGACTGTAGCAGACCCCGGGGCCTTTAAAACACCAGGGAGCTCTGGTAATTTATCCTTTTAAAAACAATATGATCTCTGGCGTTTACACAAAGTATTCTAAAGACTTTTACTTGTTTGCGGAGCGATATTTCAGCTCCATTCTTGGGGGCAATACTTCAAGTGTATACCGGTTCTCTTCAGGAACTTTAACAAACCGGACCGGGTTGATGTATGCTTTCCTGGGGTGGACGTTATCTTTATCATTATGTGCATGGTAGGACATATAGAGGACTCCATCCAGCCCTTCAAAAAGCATGCAGTGTCCCACACCTGTTAGCCCCTCTGGGTTTTGTAATATTGGGTTCTCCTCAACCTTTGTCCAGGGGCCCAATGGATGATCAGAATATGCAAGTCCAATCCCGTAATCGGGGTTTGTATAGGAGTTTGCAGAAAAGAGCATATAATAACGGCCCTGATATTTTACAACTTCAGGCCCTTCATTAA
>PWNY01000036.1 GCA_003557805.1 Bacteroidales bacterium
CTTTCATGTAAAACCTGCCGGTTTATAGATACTAATTCCGGCCCGTATTTACTTATTTTTAAAAATCCCGGCTTTATTTTTATGATCTATAGTTTGGCCCAAATTTAGAGCAGTTCTAAACAAGGGTGCAAGCTGCTGAATGATAGCATTTTATTTTTATACATGTTTTAGGTCTTTTTTAATCGGCTGATAAACAATTGCTTTTCAGTACTTAAAAAAGGTACCGGCAGGGGTGCCTTTTTCATTATGTTTTCTATTTTTGCCTGTGTTGGATGATTAATATTTAACAACACTTGTTTTTTCAGAGAAGCTAACTTCTTCATTCACTAACAAAACCTGTAGCAGTGAACGAACTATTCAATGAAATCACCTTGTTTTCGGTTGTATCGCTTGGGGCTATTGGCGGGGTTGCAGCCATTATCCTCTTTATGGTGGCACAGAAGTTCAAGGTAATAGAAGACCCCCGTATTGATGTTGTTGAAGACCTTTTACCCGGCGCAAACTGTGGCGGTTGCGGACTTGCCGGTTGCAGGGCACTTGCTGAGGCAATAGTAAAGGCCGAGAGCCTTGAAGGCGTTAACTGCCCTCCCGGCGGTAATGAAGTTATGGCCCAGATAGCGGAGGCAATGGGCTGGGAAGCTGAAGAGCATGATCCCATGATCGCGGTTTTGCGCTGCAATGGCAGCAGGGAGTTCTCCCCTCCCAAAGTTCGCTATGACAGTGCCATGACATGTGACTTCGCACATGCTCTCTTTGCCGGTGAAGGTGGATGCCCATACGGATGCCTAGGTTGCGGTGACTGCGTTGAGGCCTGTGATTTCGATGCAATGTATATGGATTATAAAACCGGACTCCCGGTAATCCTTGATGAGAAGTGTGTGGCCTGTGAAGCATGTGTAAAGGCATGCCCGCGCAGCATAATCGAGATGAGGAAAAAGGGCAAAAAGAACAGGAGGATTTTTGTTTCCTGTATAAACAGGGAAAAAGGCGGTGTTGCAAGGAAGAGCTGCAAGGTTGCATGTATAGGATGCGGACGATGCGTCAAGGAGTGTAAGTTCGATGCCATTACCATGGAAAACAACCTGGCATACATCGATTACAACAAATGTACCCTGTGTAGAAAATGTGCACCCGTATGTCCAACCAATGCGATACTTGAGCTAAACTTCCCTCCACGCAAGAAAAAGCCAGACCAGGAGGGTAAAGCAAAGGAAGCTAAGCCTCAAGAAGCAAAAAAACCAGGCTCCGCTGCAGGCAAGCCCTCGCCGGGGGATGAAAAGAAGGAAGAAAAAAGGGAAGAAAAAAGGGAAGAAAAAAAGGAAGAAAAGAGGGATAAGCCAGGCAGCAGCCAGAATAATGAAAGCACAACAGGATAATAATGTTTAATGTAAACATATGCGACAATTGAAGACATTTGTCATAGGAGGTGTTCACCCACCAGAGAAAAAATTTGCTGAAAACCAGCCCATAAAAAGGCTGGATCCTCCAGGTACAGTTTCCATACCCTTGTCGCAGCACCTTGGGGCACCGGCTGTTCCCCTGGTTAAAAAGGGCGATAAGGTCCTGGCAGGTCAGATGATTGCCAGGGGAGAGTCATTTATTTCAGCAAATATCCACTCATCTGTATCGGGAACAGTCGCAAAGATTGATGCTGTTCCAGATACCAGCGGTTACCGCAAACAGGCCGTTATTATCAATGTTGAGGGTGATGAATGGGCAGAGGGTATCGACCGTGATGAAAGCTTTGTAAAAGAGTGCTCACTGAGCCCTGAGGAGATTGTTGAGAGGGTAAAGGAGTGTGGTGTTGTAGGCATGGGAGGGGCTACTTTCCCTTCGCACGTAAAACTCAGGGTGCCCAAGGGTAAAAAGGCAGAATACCTTATCATAAACGGCGTGGAATGTGAGCCCTGTCTGACGGCTGACCACCGCCTGATGCTTGAAAAGGGGAGCGAGATACTTGCTGGTGTCAGCATACAGATGAAGGCACTTGGTGTAAAAAGAGCCCTGATCGGTATTGAAAATAACAAGCCTGACGCTTTAAGCCACCTCACAGAACTGGCCCGGGAGTTCAGTGGCATTGAGGTTTATCCACTTAAGGTCAAATACCCACAGGGGGCAGAAAAACAGTTGATAAAGGCACTTACAGGCAGGGAGGTCCCTTCCGGAAAGCTTCCAATCGAGGTTGGCTGTGTGGTACACAATGTGGGTACTGCATTTGCTGTATATGAAGCAGTACAGAAAAACAAACCCCTTATAGAGAGGGTGGTCACCGTTAGTGGTGATTCGGTTGAGAAACCCTCCAATCTGATGGTGCGTATTGGCACGCCTGTTTCTGAACTGATCGAAGCTGCAGGGGGGATACCTGAAGATACTGCCAAAGTGGTAAATGGTGGTCCGATGATGGGTAAGGCCCTGAATGATTTGAGCGTGCCTGTTTCAAAAGGTACTTCAGGCATCCTGCTTTTCCCCGAGTCCGTGAGCCTCAGGCCTAAAGAACAGAACTGCATCAGGTGTGCAAAGTGCGTGACGATATGCCCAATGGGACTTGAACCTTACCTGTTGTCACTGCTTTCACAGAAGCAGAGATTTGAGGAGTGCGAACAGGAAAGGATCATGGACTGCATGGAGTGCGGATCATGCCTTTACATATGCCCCTCGGGCAAACCACTGCTTGACAATATACGTGTCGGAAAAAATCGTGTGGGCATAATAATCAGAGAGAGAGCGCATTAGATCTAAAGCAAGGATCAAAAACGAGCAAATACAATAAAATATGAAAGTTTTAACCGTTTCGGGTTCGCCGCATTTTTATGCTGAACAGTCGGTCAGCAAAATAATGTACGGAGTGGTCTTTTCCCTGATACCCGCTATGCTGGTATCTTTTTATTTTTTCGGGCTGGCCGCCATCCTTGTTACCCTTACCGCAGTTGTTTCCTGTATGGCCTTTGAGTTCATCATACAGAAATACCTGATCCGGGGGCCGATGACGATATTCGATGGTTCAGCCATTATTACAGGTGTCTTACTGGCTTTCAATGTGCCGGCCAACCTTCCGCTCGGAATTGTTGTCATTGGGTCGGCGGTGGCCATTGGTATGGGCAAGATGACCTTTGGCGGGCTTGGCAAGAATCCATTTA
>PWNY01000310.1 GCA_003557805.1 Bacteroidales bacterium
CCAGGCGGCATTGTTGTGGAACTTGTGTGCCTCCTCAAATCCCAGCAGGGTGTAGGAGCCGTGTATCTCAAACCCGGTGACTGCCAGGAAAAGGATCAAGAAGGCCTGTGTCCAGTGCCAGAACCTTTCGTATCTTGAATACAGGTATACTCTCTTACTGTTGCTCATTTTCAATTGGTTGTTAATCCGGTACTTTTGATTCTGCTGCGCCATGCAAGATATCGCAAAAGGGCGTGTGCGGCCACCCCGGCTGCAGAGAACAGCAGCAGCATTATACCAAAATAATCAATGGCCGCATTGGTGTTCTGCCCCGGGATATATACCCCTTCTATTCCGGCAAGCCTGCCGCCCTTCCTGGTGTGGCAGTCATTGCACTGAAGGGCGTTTTCTGAAGGTGACACCATATGGTTTACCCTCAGGAACATCTTTGAGTCAATGAAATCATAGCTGCCTGAAAAGGGAAGGCCTGCATACTCCATACCTGCGGCAAGTGCCTCCTCCCATTCAAGGTCTACCCACAGGGCCCCCATACCGGGTTCGGCATCCCACAACTTGGCCTGTATGATTGTTCTGTGTTCGGTATCATAGGGCTGCCTGCCCGTGTGTACCTTCACAGGATATATCCTTGAATTTGGATCATCCGCACCCCCGAAAAGGGTGTTAATGAAGATAATGGTGTCATTTTCACCTATCCTGTCAGAGATAAGGTGGTGGTCGGCAGTACCGTTGAACCACAGGTAGGAGGGTTCTGCATTCTGCCTCCAGTGGAACTCCCCCTTTATAGAGGTGTATAGCAGGTTGCCAAGGGTGTCAACTATTTCATAGGGCTCCCCGTCACGGCGGTCGGTTGCTGTTGACCAGTCCCAGTGCATCTTGGTGGGGTTTACCTTTGCATATACAGGTATATGGCATGTCTGGCAGGCAATACTCAGGGCGTGTTCGTTTAATGTGTTCCGGATATGGGGAAGGCTGGTATGGCAGTCTTCGCAGCTAGCCCTCATGGTATTGTCGCTCGATACCCCGTAATAGCGTCCGAGCATACGGTGGTTGGTGGTCTGATGGCAATCGGTACACTGCAGGTTTGCACCTTCTGCCGACATATGGACATCAACCTCCCAGGAGGCATTAAGCAGGGCGTTCTCCAGGTCCCCGTGCTTTACATTATTGCCTCCTCCTCCATAAAAGTGGCAGTAACCACAGTTATCCTTTTCAGGCCTGCCAACCTGCTGCGCAACTGACCTAAGATCAATACCGGGTACCGGGTAGCCCGCCTGCCCCCTCTCTTTCTGGTAAAGGCCGCTGTTGTCATGGCATATCAAGCAGTCGATGTTCAGAGGGTCGCTGTGGTCAAAACTGTCGTCAAACCAGCCGTAGCCTATATGGCAGCGGTTGCAGGTAGCCTCGTTTGACAGTATCCCTGTGCAAAAGTTATTTATAAGGTTCCTCTTGCCCAGGTATGTTACCCCCCTGCCTTCGATGAATGCCTCTCTTTCCCACAGCCAGTGTGCATTGCCAAGCACCTCCTTCCCCCTTTCGGTATGGCATGAGAGGCAGGTGGCGGTTAATTCATGGGGGTCTTCGAACTCTTGCTGCAGCTGTTCATGCTTGCTGTGGTCGACAGAAGGGATGTGGGCAACTGAATACTCCTCCCTTAAATTATCCAGCAAGGTGTTATCCCTGCTGGCATCCCTGAGGATCACCGATATAATTATTACTGGAAAAATGACAGATAAGATGAAGGTGGCTATATTTTTCATTCAGGCAGGGTTTGTGTTGCTTGGATCTGTCTAAGTTTGGGGCCGGTAATGCGCGGATTTAAAATCCGCCATCTATTCATATAGATAATTCCACTTACAAGTTTACGATTTTTTCCCTTTTTATCCTTCCTGATCCAGTTTTTTTTAACCTCTGGCAGTTATATTGCCGCCTTGTGATTAAAAACTTGCCGAGATCCTAAGCCTCAGCATGTCCATATCCTTCATTCCCTGGAACAATCCCTCACCCTTGCCCGTGAACAAAAAGGCCCCGGCCGATATGTCCAGGTTGTCAATACCCCTGTATGATATCTCAGGTGCATAGAAAACTGAATAGTTTTTTCCTGGTGAGTTCCAGTCGGCAATTGTTACACCCCCCGATACCGGTTTTATCTGAAGCCTGTTATGCAGTATGTTTCTCTCCAGCTGCATAAAGAGGTAATCGGCCAGGTCATCACGCCCCCGTTCATGTATAAAGCCCCTGAGGAATTGCATGTTGATGTAGCTGCCCCGGGGCAGGGTGTAGTCGGCCCCCAGGACGAACTTCAGGTATGTCTCTTTTTCGAGAACTACCTCCGGGCCGGGCATCGGAAATGGCAGCTGGTGCGGAGGCAGCTCCACGCTGGCGGTTATCTCTGATTCAGGCAGGAAGAGGGCCGCCTCTGCCCACACACCTACCCGTCCTATGGCTCCGGACATATCGGCACCGAAGATATGCTGCCTCGGATATATAAGGGTGGCATGGACTTTTGGTGTTCCTGCCGAAGTGGTTGTTTCATGGACTATGTCAAGGCTTACTTTTGTTGGCAGGGGAAGTGGGTCCCTGGCGTATGCATAGCTGAGCGAAAAGTCAGTGTTGAGTGCAAAACCACGCCACCGCAGCCCCACCGATGAGGACTGGGAGATATTGTTGCGGGGCAGTATTATCTCATCACTGTATTCTGCCGTGGCCAGGACATCCGGGAGGGCTGAACGCAGTGAAAGTATTTCTGAGAATGGCCCGGCAGGCATGCTTGCCGGCTGGAAGCGGGGTATGAATATGAGCTGTAAAGAGCTTTGGTAACCGAAATGCCACTGCAGGTTGATTGCATCAGCACCCATCTTGCGCCCGAAATCAAGAATATCCTCCAGGTCCCATGGATTAAGGTTGTTGGTGGGGTTGAACATATCGGCCGTTCCCCAGGATATTATCTGCCTTCCCGCCCTCAGGTCCAGTTCATCAAAGATAAAACCGTGCACCTCTGCATACAGCTCCCTTATATCAGTATTAAGGGGGGTGATTCTGTCCTTGTCATAAAGGCCTGATGAGCTGTCCACAATAGAAGGGCCGAGGTGCCTTAGCCATATATTACCGTATATCCTTAGCGGGTTTAATCTTTGTTCCAGGCTGATATCAAGGCGGTTCTCGTTCCATGCCCAGTCATTTCCATCCCTTAGCATCAGCCTGTTGTCGGTTTCAACCCTTCCCCGAACAATCAGGGGGTTTTCCTGCCCCTGCAAAATGCCCGGTACGGCCAGTGCCATAAGAAAGCCCAGGTATAAAATAGTCTTCATGTTGTAGTTTTTAAAGGTTCTGTCAATATCTTGTCAGGTTCCTGACTGTAAAGATATCATCATCCAGCCCCGTATCAAACTCTATCTTATCGAATATCATACGGGTTGTATGCTCCCTTTTCAGGTTGGTCATGGTTATCTCCCTGGTGGTCCAGTAGCCATCCTTTTCCACGAAATTGTATTCAGCTATCTTGTAATCCTGCCCGCCCCGGTCAAGGCTTCTCATCTTTAGCGGGTAATAATGCTCGCTGTTTACTGTCACTATTATTTCAGAGTAGTCGCTTCTTGTCCCTTCCAGGGGCTTTAGGGAGAGGATGTAATTTCCGTTATCCATTCCCTTTAGGCTGGCTTCATACCTCTTAGAGTAGTTTGCTGCTTCAAGGTCCTCGTATGAGAAGTCGGTTCCGGCAAAACTCTGGTTCTTAACGTGTGTGGCTATCCTCCTTTCCCTGCCGTAAGCGGGCATATAAAGATACATCACATCGTCAGGCAGGGACAAAAATGCAATGCCTGCCTCGGCTGCCGGTGCCGTGAACCTGAAAAGTCTTTTGTCTGTACCCTTCTGCCATACACTGGCCTCCCTGACTCTTTCGTTACCGTTTCTGTCGGTGAGGATCATTGTCACACTGCTTGTCTGATCCCTGGCAGCAAACAGCACTTCATCCATTCGCCTCAGTATCTCTGCGGCATCTTCTGCCTTCAGCCCCCCTGAACAGTGGATTGATGCCGCAAATACGGTCAATGTGAGTAAGGCCTTGAAGATCCCTTTTGTTGCTGCCTTTTTAAAAGTCACTGCTGCTGGTTTCATATCTTTTGTTTTTTAGTTGCTGTTATTATCATCACTTTTTTTGCCATAGAGCATAAGGGGCAAAAGTGTAAGTGTTGCCAGGCCTGCAGTTAGCATGGTAACGGCAATAAGTATCCCGAACCTCTGCAGGGGAACCAGTTCGGACAGGGTGAGCATTGCAAAACCTGCGGTCACCGCGATCATGTTTATCAGGATGGCCCTCCCGCTGGTCTGTATGGCCCTGCTGATGCTGCCGCCCCTGCTGAGACCCTGCTTCTGGCCCTCTCCGAACCTGCTTATAAAGTGGACAGAATAGTCTATCCCTATCCCAATGGTAACACTTCCGCTAAGTACTGTAGCTATGTCCAGCGGAATGCCGGCAAGACCCATTGTGCCGAACAACACTAAAAGCGTTACGGCAATAGGCAGTATTGCCATCAGCCCGTATCTGAAGGAACCCAGCAGCAGGCTGGTCATCACAACCACCAGTGCCAGGGCTATTGCAAGACTGTAGGCCTGGCTCCTGATTATGCTGTCGTCCAGGCTTTTGAGCATCACCGGAACCCCGGTGAGTGTCAGCTGGTACTCATCGCTGCTTTTAAGCCTGGTGTACTCATTGAACTTCTCATCGATCTCCCTTAATACATCCAGCTTACTTGATGTTACGTATGCATGGACCACCCCCTCGTCAAGCTCGTAATTTACATGCTGTTCCATTATCTCCTGGCCATCAAGCAGGAACCACAGCTGGGCTATTTTTGCACGGTCAACGGGGATAATGGGCCCTTCACCCATCACATCGTTCATCTGCATTATCAGGTCCGCTACCGACTGGCTGTATGGTATATAGCTGTATCCTTCCATGTACTCCTGTGCCTCTCTCATTGCACTGAGCACCTCCGGGCTCTGCACATCACCCTTTACCTGAAGGTACAGGGGGGAACTTCCGTGAAATTTTTCATTAAGCAGTTCTTCCCCCTGTTTTACAATATTGTCATCACGGAAATAGTCAATAATGTCTGCCCTCCTTTCTATTCTTGCAATACCGCTTATGCTGATAATCGCAACCAAAGCCCATATTGCCGGTGTTATCCTGCGTGGCAGTTTTTTGGAAAGCATGGCGGCATTCAGTTTAAGTGGGGAAGGACCTGCAGTTTTTTTTCTGCCACTTTTGTTTTTGCCCGGGCCTGAAAATGACAATACTGCAGGAACAAAGCTTACAGACAGCAGAAGGGAGAAGAGAATGCCCATAGCAGAGAAAACCCCGAACTCCCTTATCATTGTAAGATAAGAACCAGCGATAAAGGAGAGGAACCCGAACATGGTGGTGACCGAGGCCAGTATTACAGGCAATACAATGTATGAAACGGCCTTTTTTACTGCATCTGCAGGGAAGGAGTGCATTTCAGCCATGACTGCGTTTACAACATGTATTGCATAAGCGCTTCCTACAGCGATAAGTATTACCGGTATTATGTTTGTAAGCAGTGTTATCTCATATCCAAGAAGGGATACAGTACCAAGGGTCCACGTAATGGCAATCAGTACTGTTACCATTGGCAGCAATACCCCCTTCAGGCTCCTGAACCCTGCAAGCAGAACAAGGCTTATTACAATGAATGTAAGCGGTATGATAAATCGTATATCTTTTAATATTATATTGTTGAGCTCCAGCATGGTAACCGGCATGCCGCCGTAATAGACACTACCTTCGAACCCTATGCTTTCGATCTTCTCCCTGGCCCTTTCAACGACCCCGGTACGGTTTACACCCGGCAATATCTTGCCTATAACCAGGGTGGCGGTTCCATCGCCTGATACCAGGTTCCCCCGGTACATATCCTTTGACAGGGTATACTCCTTTATGCGTAAAAGCTCATGCTTGTCTTCCGGTATATCGTATTCATCTATCAGCCTGCCGATCTCTATTCCGAAGTCAGAGCCCCTGATATCTATGACGTTGGTAAGGCTGGTAACATATCCTATGCCTTCGGTGGCACGGATGCTGTCGGTAAACTGCTTAATGGTGTTCAGCATGCCGTGGTCGAAGACGTTATCAGATTCAAGCCCAACGATCATCATCTCATTTCCGCCGTATGTCTCACCTATTCGCCTGAACAGGGAGGCAGATTCATCCTCTTCAGGCAGATAGCTCATCACATCCGCGTTTATTTCAATCTCCCTGGCAAAGTATGCCATAATACCGGTCACAAGCAAGACCAGTGTGATCACAGCCAGCCTGTACCTTAATATGAAATCCGCATACCTTTTCATCGGTGAAAAGCTATTTTATCCGTGTCTTTTTATTCCATTGTAGAGTATTTCAATTAGCGGGTCTATCAGGGGCCGGTGGTCATAACCGCTGCGCCCCATGAATATTGGCAGCTCAAAACACTTAGCCGCAATTACAACCGCCTCTGCTATCAGCCGGGTGTCGTTAATGGCAAAAAGCTTTTTTTTGTTCCCCTCATCAAGTATGCCCTGTATCAGGCTCACCTCGGTGGCATCGTACTCCTCCCTGAGGTTTTCAATGATGCCCATATTGTTAAGCATATCCTGCCTCAGCGCATCGTAATAGACGGTCAGCTCCTTTACCGCACCCATACGGGCGTGCATATAGGCCCTGAGTTTCTCTTCAGGTGAGATCTCCTTTTTGCATATCTTCTCCAGCTTCTTTACCAGGGCCCTTACCTCCTTGTCTATAACAGCTTTGAACACCTCCTCCTTGGTGGCAAAGTGTGTATATATCGTGCGGCGTCCTTTCCTTGCCTCAAGCGCTATATCGGCCATCGAAGACTTGTTGAACCCGAACCTCTTGAATATGGTGCCTGCAGCCTTTATTATTATCTCTTTTGTTTTCACCCTGTCAGCTTATGGTCATTTGCACAAATATAGTGTAAATGTGCAAAAAATGCAACAGGTCTTTTTATTTATTATTTTTGAAACATGAAAAGGATAGTTGTATTAACAGGCGCCGGCATCAGTGCCGAGAGCGGAATAAGTACGTTCAGGGACAGCGGCGGTCTCTGGGAGAAGTATGATATAATGGAGGTTGCCACTCCCGAGGCCTGGGAGCGCGACCCGGAACTGGTAAACCAGTTTTACAACCAGAGGCGGAAGCAGCTCTATGAGGTTGAGCCGAACCAGGCCCACTATGCCCTGGTTGAACTTGAGAAAAAGTATGATGTGAGGATTATCACCCAGAATATTGACGACCTTCATGAAAGGGCCGGCAGCAGCAAAGTGATGCACCTGCACGGTGAACTCAAAAAGGTTCGCTCCTCTGTTGACGACTCGTTGGTTTACGATCTTGACGGCTGGGAACTCAAAATCGGTGAAAAATGTGAACTTGGTTCACAGCTCAGACCCCACGTGGTATGGTTCGGTGAGCCTGTTCCTATGATACCCGCGGCTGCCGATTTGACCAACACCGCCGATATATACCTTATAATCGGCACCTCCCTTAATGTATACCCTGCAGCGGGGCTGGTCAGTTATGTCCGCCCGGGCACACCCGTTTACCTGATAGATCCGGGTGAGATGAACGTATCTCACATAGCCGGAGTGAAGCATATAAGGGAAAAGGCGGGAGCGGGGACCAGGAAGCTGGCTGACAAGCTCCTTCAGAAGGGCTGACGCCGACTGGCCGTTTGAAAAGTGTAAAATATTAATCTGTTCTGCTAATGAGAAAGCTGTCAATGGATGAGCTGGGCAGGAAGAGCCCGGAGCGCTTCAGGGCCTCGGAGAAGTTTCCAGTGATCATTGTGCTTGACAATATCCGCAGCATGATGAACACCGGTTCGGTGTTCCGTACGGCCGATGCCTTTTTGCTCGAGGGGGTATACCTGTGCGGTATTACCGCGACCCCACCCCACAGGGAGATACATAAGACAGCACTGGGTGCCACCGAGACCGTGAACTGGAAGTACTTTGACAAAACAACCGATGCCATAAGGGGGCTGAAGAAAGATGGCTATGTCGTGATAGCACTGGAACAGACGACAGAGAGCATAAACCTTTCCGGTTTTTTGCCAAAAAGCAACAGTAAGTATGCATTGGTTTTTGGCAATGAGGTAAAAGGTGTGGGCAGCCAGGTGCTGGAACTTTGCGACCAATGTGTTGAGATCCCGCAGTTCGGCACAAAACACTCTCTAAACGTATCGGTAACCGCCGGGATAGTGGTGTGGGACATGTTCAACAAGCTTCACAACCCCGGCAATAAGAGGCAGCCTACTCAAAGGTAAGGGATATCATTATGCTGCGCGCATTGAGGCGGTCAATGGAGTTGTAGTAGCGTTCAAAACCATCATCCCCGGGCCTTAGCAGGTCGAACATGCCAAAGGATCCCTTCAGTTCCCCTGAGAATTTGAAATAGTAAAAATAGTGATCGAACCCAACTCCCACCTCATAATGGATATCGTTCCTTGCAACCCTTGCAAGTATTTCTTCACCAGCCCCGAGCTCAATGGAGGCAAGGTCATGGGAGTATTTAAAGCCCCCAAGCACATACACCCTGGTGTTGGTCATCCGGGCGGATTTGTATTTTAAATGGAGGGGAAACTCCAGAAGGGTCACCTCCAGGTCCTGGTCCCTGTGGGGTTCGCGTCTTTGCCAGTCGCTTGAATATCCCGTACCAGCCATATCATCCGGCAGGTAATACTCAAGGTGGCGGTCGCCGAATGAGATAGCAGGTATGAACCTCAGGTCAAGGTATTGGTTAAGTTTTAAATTCGATACTATACCTATATGAAAACCAAAATCTGGTTCGGGCAGCACATAATCAAAACCTTGACCTTCCCTTAGGCTCTCTACAGGCCTGATTGCATAGTTCATGGTGTTTATACCCAGTGAAAACCCGAAATGGTAAGGCCTCAGGTCATGCTCCAGCCTGTTCTGGAAGCGGAAGAACCTGCGCTGGGCATCAGCTTCGGCCGGAAACATCACCACCGAAAACAGAACAACAGCAATCAGCCTTAAAACACTATTTCTTTTAATAACCATCCTCTTTTATTATCTGGCTTATTTAACGCAAAAAAAAAGCCTCTTATTTTACATACTGCTGTTTATGCTGAACAATGTTCAGGGAGCCAGCCGCTCATACTCCCATCCACTCCCGGCCTTTTTATAAAGTATCCTGTCGTGAAGCCTGCTATGCCTGCCATGCCAGAACTCTATGCTATCCGGTATTAACATGTACCCCCCCCAGTGCTCAGGCCTTTTTATTTCCTTATCCTTTAGTTTTTCATACTCTGTATTGAACCGTTCTTCGAGTTCAGCACGGTCAACAGGCATGCTCTGGGGTGATACCAGTGCGCCCACCTGGCTGCCCCTGGGGCGCTCTTTAAAATATTCGTCTGACACACTTGGGCTGAGTTTTTTAACACTGCCGGTAATCCTGACCTGGCGGTGTAGCTCAAGCCACAGGAATACCGCAGATGCAAAGGGGTTCTGGTCCAGCTCTACCCCTTTTTTGCTTTGGTAATTGGTGTAGAAGTGAAAACAACCCCCGCTGACCTCTTTCAGCAAAACTACCCTGGCATTTGGCCTGCAGTCGCTTCCTGCAGTGGCCAGCGTCATGGCGTTGGGTTCAGGCACACCGTTCTGAATTGCATCATCCAGCCAACTGTTAAACAGCGATACTGGGTCGCCGGGGAGTTTTGACTCCTCCAGCCCTTCCATGGAATACTCCTGCCTAAATCCCCTGAGATCCTTTTTCATATTACTGGTTTGGAGGTCATAGCTGCACCCGGCTACTCTACGACCTCTATATCACAAAACTTCCTCAGCGCTTCATCAAGGAGCCTCTCTTTGTCCACGGGAACCACCCCGACTCTTTCGCATACCTGCCCGCCGGCAAGGTTGCATATGCGTGCCAAAAGCTCCACGGGTGCGCCTGCGGCAATGCACAGGGCTGCCAGGCTTATAACAGTATCACCCGCACCGGATACATCCGCGACATCCCTTATGTATGCAGTAATGGAACCGGCATTTACCCTGCCGTCAGCCTCCCGCCTGCTGTAGAAGATGCCCCTTTCTGAGAGTGTGGCCAGCACAGTATCTACCTGCAGTTTTTCCTGCAGTGTGCCTACGGCCCTGCCAAGTTGAACGGGATCTGACAGTTCGCCGTTCAGGCTCAGTCCATCACGAAGCTCCTTGAGGTTGGGCTTTATAAGTGAAACACCCCTGTAGTTTAAAAAGTTCTTTTTCTTTGGGTCAACCACAACCGGGATATCCCGCTTTTTTGCCATTCCGAGAACGCACTCAATTAGCCCTGGCGATATTACCCCCTTGTCATAATCTTCGAAAACTATAGCATCAACATGTTCACGCCCGGCCAGGTCTTCTATTTTGCGCATCAGTCTTTGGGATTCATTTTCACCCAGTTCATGTGCTACCTCTTCGTCAACCCTCAGCATCTGGACATTGTTCCCGAAAACCCTGAATTTTACAGTGGTAAGCCTGTTGTCGCTGCTTACAAGACCCTCTTTGCCCAGTCCCTTTTCATCCAGCAGTTCCCGGAAGAGGATACCTTTTTCATCATTACCGGTTACCGAGCACAGCACCGGTATACCCCCCATGTTCTGTATGTTGAGGGCAACATTGGCCGCTCCGCCCAGGCGGCTTTCCCGCTTGTTAAGCCTTACAATTGGGACCGGTGCTTCTGAGGAGACCCTGTCTACGCTTCCCCACAGGTAGGCGTCGATCATAACATCGCCTATTATGAGGAACCTCTTATTTTCAAATGATTGAAAAAGACTGGTGATAGTACTTTTTTCTGTCATGAAAAGTAAAGTGGTATTGGTTGGTTGAATGGTATATGCTTCAAACGGCTGATGGTAAAGTCAGAACGCAGGCCCTGCCGGTTTATTTTAAGCGGTCGAGGGCTTTTTTCATTCTTTCTACTGCCTCGACAAGCAGTTTTTCGCTTGTGGCATAGGAGAACCTTACGCAATTATCATCCCCGAAGGCACTTCCGGGTACCATTGCTATGTGGGCCCTTTTCAAAAGGTACATGCAAAAGTCGGTTGCATTCTCTATCTTCTCACCCTCGAAGGATTTGCCAAAGTAGGAGCTCACGTTGATGAAAAGGTAAAACGCTCCCTGGGGCCGGTTTGTCTCTATCCCGGGAACAGCCTTGAGCAGCCTGATCACCAGGTCCCTTCTCTCCCTGAACTTTTCCAGCATTGCGCCGGTGGTCTCCGGAGCGGAGAGCATCGCCTCAAGTGCTGCACGCTGAGCAATGGAGCAGGCGCCCGATGTCATCTGCCCCTGAAGCTTGCTGCATGCCTTTGCTATATCGGGGTGTGCCGCCATATATCCAAGCCGCCAGCCTGTCATTGCAAACCCCTTTGAGACTCCGTTAACCAAAACCACCCTCTCTTTTATTGAGTCAAACTGGGCAATGCTCTCATGCTTGCCCTTAAAGTTTATCAGCTCGTAGATCTCATCCGAGATTACAGTTATGCCCGGGTATTTTTCAAAAACCCCGGCAAGAGCCTTCAGCTCTTCCTTTGAATAGACCGACCCGGTAGGGTTGCACGGGCTGGAGAATATAAACAGGCTTGTTTTGTCAGTTATTGCCTCCTCAAGCTGCCGGGGTGTGATCTTGAAATCGTTCTCAATGCCAGCCCTGATGTATATTGCAGTGGCCTCGGCCATTTTAACGATCTCCCTGTAACTTACCCAGTAAGGTGCGGGCACTATCACTTCATCACCAGGGTTGGCCAGGCAGAGCACGGCATTTGCGATCGACTGCTTTGCCCCTGTACTTACCACTATCTGCTCAGGGGAGTATTTCAGGTTGTTGTCACGCTCAAGTTTACGGCAGATGGCCTCCCTGAGGTCCTGGTAACCGTTCACCGGTGTATAGAAGGAGTAGTTGTCGTCAATTGCCTTCTTGCCGGCATCTTTTATATTGCCGGGGGTAAAGAAGTCGGGTTCACCCACGCTGAGGGTGATCACATCATGTCCTTCCGCTTTCAGTTCACGGCTCATTCTCGACATGGCCAGGGTCTCGGACTCTGACAAGCGGTTTATTCTGTCAGATAGCTTGATCATTGTTGTTCTGGTTAAAAACTGAGATTAATAATAAGTTTTTGATAACGGGTCAATTAAGGTAATTGATAAAGCGCAAAAATAGCAAAATAAACAGATTTGTCAAAAGGGATTATCTTTGTATAAAAAGAGATATAACCATGGGAGACATATATTATATTCTGCGCTATACAATACCTTCCATTGTCGTTTTTATCACGGCTTGGTTCATACTGAAGGAGTTTTTCCAGCAGGAGAACAGGCGGCGAAATTCAGAACTGATGGCCGACCGCATGAAGGTAAGCCTGCCCCTGAGGCTGCAGGCATATGAACGCCTGGTGCTTTTGCTGGAGAGGATTTCCCCTAATAACCTTATAA
>PWNY01000217.1 GCA_003557805.1 Bacteroidales bacterium
AATCCTTGCTGTACCTAATATTCCATAGTTGTTCCTGATTCTGAAAAGATAGACGCCTCTTGCCAGGTCTTTTGTGTTAAATTCATAGTTTGACCTGCCTCCCCTGAGCATATCTGTATATACCATATTCCCGGAAAGGTTAAACACTTCCAGGATATAATCACCGGCAAGGCTCTCTGGGAACTCTATGAACAGGTAATCTGAAGCCGGATTAGGGTAAAAAACCATGGCCGGCCTGTTTTCACTCCTTTCCGGCAATTCAATAAATGTTGGCAAACCAAATTCAGAGGAGGTACCAACCTGGTAAATTTCCTGTGTGTTCTCATCCTGAATAAAAGCAACCAGAGCAAGGTTTTCTGAATCAAAAACATTTTCTATTGCCCAGCTAAAGCTGTAGCTTTCTGCCTGGCCGCCTCCCCAGTTCACAGGTAAAAGAGTGCCACCGGCATCAGGCAGTAGTCTCCTTACAACATTCCTGTAAACTACATCACCCCCCTGACCTATAACTGATGCAGGTATTTCAGTTTCCAGGATCGCAACATGAAGAGTAAGATCAAGAGGGCCAATGGTGAAAACAGAACTTACTTCAACCTCAATGCTCAGATCACTGTTAACCTGATCCTGGCTGATATCAATATTAAAATACGGCTCAACAAGTGCACGGGCAAGCAGGTCATTCTCATTGAACCGGGCAGGGGAATAATTATACCTTCCCTCTCCGCTAAGCCCCCCGTCCATTACAGAGAAAGGAACGGTGGAAATACCATAATACAGGGCCCTTGCAGCCGGATCGGCCGGGTTTTGACTATTTATCGGGTCACTGGAAGGAAAAGCAGTATGGTAACTGATGTAAGCAACATCATGCTTTTTAGATTCAGCAACATCATTTACAATTTTATTCGCCGCTATACTGTTTTCATCATTTGCATTTGTGAAATGCTCCAGCAGAACGAGCCTTGTCCGGTCTCCGATACGAATATTATCAAATGCCAGTCCGCCCTGAGACTGTCCCGACCCATCAGATCCATAAGCTATCCTGAACCTGATAAACTCCTGCCCTGCAATAATATCCAGGTCATGCCTGCTGTCGGTCCACCCGTTTTCATCAGGCTGGCCGGGAGCTGTCCATCCTGTTTGTTGTCCCCCCGGCATCCCTGCAATTTGGGAAGAATTGTACCAGTTAATTCCCTGACCAGCCATTCCTGCGTTTTTCCAGTTATGATCGTTGTTGATTGAATATTGCAAAACAGCTCCGTCATTATCTTTACCAAATTCTCTCCAAAGATCAATGGCGATCATGGGCCGTTCCAGCTCACTGAAATCAAAGCACGGACTTGTCACAAAGGACTGTTCAGCAATATTTAAATCTGTGATGTCAGTATACCATATATTAGCGCCTTCCGATGCTGATGTAAATATATCTCCGTCAGGCAAACCAAATACCCAGCTGTTAACCATGCCGGGTGAAGGTGTAGCACTCATCCACCCGGAAGCACCATTATCAAATATCTCCGTATACCAATCGTCAATAAATATGGTTGGAACACTGCTTATAACAAGCTCCTCTCCCAGCTCAGTGCCTTCAAGGCCTTCGGCGTCAATAACCCTGACAACCCTGTAAGCACCTCCCCCGGATATGTCAAGAACAAAGGGACTTGCATTAGCTGTAAAACTATATTCATCAGTTCCGTCAGTATAGAAAACCGTCCATGGTGCTCTGCCTGTTAATTCAAAAACAAGTTCAGCAACTGATCCCTGGCAAAAATCTGCGGGGCCCCTTAGTGAAACTGTTGGCAGGGTATTCTCCACCGGTCCATAATAGCTGCTGGGTACAGGAGAACCTTCCAATGCTCCTTCTGATGCAAAGGGTATAACTATTATCCTGATGTACTTGTTTTCATCATCCAGCAAAAGAGTATATTCCTCTCCCCGGTGTATTTCCTGTTCATTTGTGCCGGAGTCATCATCAGAACTGTACCATATTATTTCAGTATCACCCTCAGGATCTCCTTCGGGATCAAAATACTCATAAGTTGCAGTAAGAACGAATCCTACTTCCATTCTGCCAATTATCCCGACATCATGAGCCGATGGAGGGGAATTAGCAACCTCTATTTCAAAGGGGGCAGAGTATTCAATATCGCAAACCCCGCTTTGAACAACAGCCCGGAATCTATATATTCCTGTTGTGGAAGGAGTTTCAGAATGTGTAGTAGTGGTATTGTCTATTTCCGGCCATGAACCTCCGTTAACCTGTCTTTCCCATCGTACCACACCACCGGTATGACCGTACAGGACGAGGGTTCCAGTTGATTCTGCAAGCAGGATTTCACTTTTTTCACCGGTAACATAGCCCCCCACTGTCAGGGGACT
Source organism: Bacteroidales bacterium (assembly GCA_003557805.1). Classification (GTDB taxonomy): domain Bacteria; phylum Bacteroidota; class Bacteroidia; order Bacteroidales; family UBA7960; genus PUPG01. The sequence continues at coordinate 2,374 of PWNY01000217.1, forward strand.
GACCGTAACAGTGGCTCTCCCTGAAACTTCTCCGGGATTATCATCTGCGTCCTTCACACTAATTAATGTGTAGGTTTTTGTGGCTTCAGGTGACACGCTGAAAGTATGCGGACTGCTGGTAATACCACTTAGTGTAATATTCTCATTACCATCGGTATACACAACCTCCCAGGGGGCATTTCCGGTGAGGGTTACAGTGAGATCAGCAAATTCCCCCGAACAAATTGAAGCAGAACCTGATAGTTCTGCGGTGGGAGATGTCGGTGCTGAAGGGATGAAATTAGCCTGAACGACTGCATTAAACAATGTAAGGGTGACATATGTAGTTAATGCAAAAGCATCATCAATAGTTGCTAAACCCTCCTCAACTGTCCATTTATCAAAATTGTATCCATCGGGAATATTAGTTACATTTATTTCAAGTCTTTGGCCACTATGCACCCTGATAGTACCCGATGGATATATTGAGGCTTCAGGTGTTCCATCAGTCTGGAGAGTTAGTCGGAATCTCTGGGCATTGACGTTTGTGACAGCTGCAAGAGAAAGTATCAAAAGAATAAAAAACCTCAGCGTCCTGTTGATCAACAGGATGTTAATGAATGATTTTTTTATAAATAATACCATCGGAAGAGTTACACTCGGCATATCTTTATTATTAATTCAAACAAATTTTTGCAAATAATTTATTTCATAATAACAATCCTTGCTGTACCTAATATTCCATAGTTGTTCCTGATTCTGAAAAGATAGACGCCTCTTGCCAGGTCTTTTGTGTTAAATTCATAGTTTGACCTGCCTCCCCTGAGCATATCTGTATAT
>PWNY01000295.1 GCA_003557805.1 Bacteroidales bacterium
TAAACTTTTGAATGTTTTATAATCCAAATTCGGTGGCCAGAGCGAATCATCTGTACACCAGTTGAATAATTCCTGTTCCAGTATGGGCTTGTAATTACGCCGCAGCCATGCTTCTGGATTATTCAGTTCGTCTGGAAGGAGATAAACAGATACATCCTCCTTGAAATCCTCATAGGTCATTTCGAATGGGTCACCCGGCATAGCCTTCACCCACGCCAGGAATTCAGGGGTGGGCTCCAGTATGAGCGCCGACCGGTTTATGAGTTTATAAATGTCGTTTGAATCATGCGCCACTTTTCAATTCCTTTGGCAATACTTTGCATATTTTCCGTGTCAGCCCGATATCATATCGCGCATCATGCGTCTTTGCCTCGTCCACCGGCAATCCCAATCTTTTCGCCACCGTGGGCAATTAAAAATCCTTCATCCCGGCACGACCGTTCATAAAGTGTACCACCGCCATGCCCATCACATCAATCGGCGGGAGGTAGACGAACTGACTCACGAAAAATCTAATCCAAATGATCGGAAACTTGAGTACGTTGTACTCCTTTTATCTGACAACCAGAGCAGGAGACCGCCGACAATGAGGATGACAATGAAGTGAAAGACATTTTTGACGAAGGCTTTTTGCAAACAATATCGCTAGGCATCCAAAAACTGGGGATCACTGAGAAACCTGCCCACCGCCTTCGGGAAACCCTCAGCCACATAGCGTATACTCACATCGTCACCCGGCATGCCGCCGGACGGTTTTTAACCGAAGAAACTACCTTATACAACGGTTCAGAGTGTCCAAGTCGCGGGACCACCTTATTGCCGGCGGGGACGCCAGATTCCGCCTTGCCGTCCTCACCCTCATCTCCCTCTGTTGTGGCGAGTTCATCTGATTCCTCCGCCGCCACTTCGCTGTTTAATGGCGCCAGCATGCCCACCAGGTAGCGGGTATATACATGATCCTCGCGCTGGTCAAGCTCCTCCTCCGGCCCTTCCGCGGGACAGAGCAGATCACGCACCACCATGTCCGTCAGCGCGTCCCGGACGTCACCGGGGGTGGGAGGCTTGAGTAACGCTTCATGGGCGGCTTCAGGTTCCCCAGGCGTCTCGACTTTCTGTTCCGTATCAAAATGGTCTTCGCTCATTGTTTGCTCCGCCTCTTTCAGTCTGTATCTTTATTCAGTCTTGTCAGGAATTCCTGTACTGCCGCATAGGCCAGGATTGCAGCATTTTCTTCAAAAGGATTGAATGCAGCATATTTTGCCGGTCCATCCTGTTCCGGTCTTCCAAAATGAACTTTGAGTGCCGCAATCGCGTGCTGGAATGAAGGTTGGTTTCGTTCTTCCGGACGCACCTCCGATGCAACCGATTCCGGACCTTCTTTATAATACCGCAACACATACAAAAGGTCATAAGCATCCTTGGGTTCGCCTCTTCCCTCAAGGGCCAGCGCTTTCAATACAATAAAGGGGACCGGGCGGCAAACATTGATATCAGCCGCGTATATGCCACTATCCAACAGGCTGCCCGCTATACTAACCTTCAACGGATCCTGTAATGCCAGCCCCAACCCTTCTACCTGAATGGCGCTGAGTTTGTCTTCCAGCGCATGCATCAGGGAATCGTCAGGGCCCTCGTATTTTGCAGTCAGGAAGTCCAGAATTACCCGGTTTCGGCCTATCGTTTTACTGAAAGAATGACGCTGTTCACGGCCACGTTCGTTCGCACCCGGTTCGAAGCCCAGGGTTTCGGTAAGTGTGTGATGAATGCTTTCGTAGGTGTGAAGGTCTGCCACCGCCAGGCTGACTGCGAGATCAACATCATACGTTCCACAGTGCGAAGGAACACCTGTAGATGCTGCATACGAAGGCTGCGAAACAATATAACGCGGGGCAAGGCCGCCAACAAGCACCAAGTGCTGCCTGAATTCACCAAGCCTGGACCAAACCGTCAGCAAGACCTGTTCAGCAAGCGCCGTGTCCGTGGTGCTGTATCCGTGGGTTGTTTCAGGCTTTTTGGGCATTACTTTTTCTCTCCAAAGCTCAGCCTGTCATGGCGAAAAGCATCCGCCTGTTCCTGGGCGCGCCCGGGCATGCGGCAAAGATCTACGTATGCCTGGGCGTCAGAAACCACCGGCCCAACTTCCACCTGTTCATTCAGGAACTGGAACACACCGGCGTCCTGCGGCAGCAGAAGCATTACGTTGCCCTGCTTCTCCACAGGGAAAAGCGAATCCACAGCCTCAGGTGGCTTTTCCACATACGCCATGATGACACGGGGTTCGGCATGGGGCGCAAGAAGATGGGCGGCGCTCCAGCCCGTGAACGCGTAGCGGACAGAGACAGCGCCAAGTTGTGCGGAAAGTTTCTCAAGCCCCTGGTCATACGTGTTGGCGCTCAGTGCATAGTGTCGCTGGCGATGCCGGTCGAATCGGTAATGGGCAACCCAGTCATCCAGAAGCCGGTCGGGACGCTCCACATGAATGCGATTGAACCGGTCCGTCACATAGCCGTCATTGATGAACCGTTCCACCAGAATGCTTATATAACCGCTGCTGAGGCCGGTTTTATCGGCAAGGTCAACACGTCGCAGTCCTTCTTGGGTACTTGTCAGGGCTAACAAGGCGCGTGCCAGTCGGGAAGCCTTGCCTGTAAATCCCGTCCCTGCTGACGCCTGTCGCATCGGCACGGGTGATGGTCGAAAGCGTTCGTAATAAACGCCTGGAAAGCGGAAATAACCATTACCGGAAAGGTCAAAGGCAAACAACTCCAATTCCCGGCAACGGTCCAGTAGCCCTTGGGTTAAACGATATACCACGAGACCCGCATGGGCGTCTGTGGGAAGTGAAGCAACAAGCCTTTCCTTTAGGGAGTCCAACTGGTTGGGCGCCAGTGAATGACGCCATTCAAGACACAGCCGTTTGTCACGGGCAGGAATTTCAATCTCCATATCCCATGCTGCATTCTTCTCAGGCACAGTAATGCAGAAAGATATTCCCGCTTCATGCAGGATACCTTCTACGGCTTTAACAGCCTGCTTTCTGATGTCATCCTTGCGCATACCTGTACCCGCTATTTATAATATGGGCGACCTTACATATTTCTTAATGCGCCCACATTGTAAACTTTTGCGCCGTATAAGTCAAGTTGACCAGTTGAATAAAGGGCGCTTCTGGCGTATCAATTCCTAATTCA
>PWNY01000032.1 GCA_003557805.1 Bacteroidales bacterium
CCGGATATCAAATTCGTTCAATATGTCCAGGTGTGTCCGTTCTGCAATACCTGCCATTACAGGGTGATTTTCAACCCTGAGCCCGCTGGAACTAAGGCTTCCCCTTCCGCTAAGGCTTTCCAGGACAGGCATCAGGCGTTCATCTAGTATGGCATCCAGGGATATGCCTCCCGATATGAAGCCTTCTGCATATTCACCTACAGGCGCAAGGGCCTGTACCGTGTTGAAGGTATTGAAGGTGCGGCCCAGGTCAAATGAAAAGAAATCGAGGGCAAATGAAACACGGGGCAGTGTATCCCTTGTATCATACGAGCCCCTGAGAGCAAGCCGGCCGTCCAGCAGGTCCATTCCCAGCTGGTCCAGCAGAAGCTGACCTCTGCTCATACGCAGTCGCCCATCAATATTGCCAATATCCATGTTGCCCAGGATAAGTCTTTGAATATCGGCATCCAGGGCAAAATCAATATTATCGGGTACAGCAATCATACCGGGGGCTGCCGGAGGCTCTTCTCCGGTTTCTTCTGCAGTGGTTTCTTCGTCTGCTGCAGCCTCCGGGGCAAGCTCGTTGAGATTAAGATAGCCGGAGTGTACCCTGAAACTGCCAACAAGGACCTGTTCATTGAATATGTAGGAGAGGATATTGTCGATGCGGCCCTCTGCCCTGAGGTCGTTATCTCCCAGTTTTGCCTCAAAAGCATTAACGGCAAGGAAACGGGGGCTGAAATCCGCCTGGGCCAGCGGGATCTCAAGAGCAGCCGGCAGCATTTCTGAAACAACTTCAATACCACTTGCTGATATGTGTCCTTCAGCATGGAAGTTTTGGTATTCTTCGTTTTGAATTGATGACAAATTTCCCCGGGCTTCAATTGAACTTTCAATCTGTCCCCTAAGGGACATTTCATCAAGGGGGATGAAGCTGCCTATATCGCCCAGGTCTAGGTTGCCGCTTAAGGCCATGTCTACCCATGGGTCACTTACCGGTGTGCGAAGGTCAAATCTGGCCTGTACCGGGTTACCTCCAAGGTCTGCTTCCAAAACAGGAATGCTGATCCTGGTCATATCAGGCAGGTTACCGGGGTTGGAGACTCCTGCATCAATATTTACATTGCTTACAGCAGAGGGAAGGTCGGGATACCTGAAATAACCGTTGTCAATATTTAGCCGCACATCAAACGAGGGGATCTGTTCTCCTTTCAGCAGTCCGTTAACCTTACCGCTTAGAGCCATACTGCCGGATGTCTCAAGTGAAGCGAAGTCTTCTGTATAAACAGCGGGTATCAGTGAAAGGAATGCAGCAAAATCTGACCTGGCTGCTGCAAAGGAGAAGTCCATCAGTGTTCCCCCTTCCGGCGGCAGGCTTATTTTACCGTCAAAGCTCAGGGGCAGTGCATTTACCAGGAGCTCGTTCTCGCGGAAATCAAAGACCCAGTCTGCAATATTCATCTCTATTTCAGCCATAATGCCGACTGACGCATTGCTGATAATGGGGAAGCTGCCATACCTAAGACTTAAGGACTCAACATGGGTATCTCGGGTTGATAACGTGGTTACATCCATTGTCATATCGCCCATGAGCCGGCCATTAAGCCCGCGAACATCGATATAGGTAATGTAAACATCGTCATAATAGGACACATTTGCGTCTCTGACCTCTATGCTTCTCAGGGCAAGCCTGAAGTCAGATGGTTCGGAAGGGGTGACATCCTCCTGGTCTGTTTCAGCTGGCGGAATAATGTTCCAGTTTGCACTTCTGTCCTCCAGAAACCTTAACCTGAGGTCCGGAGAGTTGAGACTGATGCGTTTTATCTCAAAACCCTCGTCTGCAAAAAAGCTTCGCAGGTCAATTGTAATAGCGGCCCTTCCTATTGAAGCCAGTGTATCCCCCTCAAATGGTGCATTGTTTATTATTCTCACATCGTTAATTCCCAGCGTGATATCCGGGAAGCTGCGAAGTATGGATATGCTGAAGCGCCCCATCTCCACACTCGCATCAAGTTGTTCGTTTACCTCCTGTTTTACCCTTTCGGCAATTCTGCCCCTGAAAGCGTAGGGCAATACTATCAGCAGTATTAGTATTGTTGCGAATATGATCACAACAACCTTAAAAATCTTTTTTACCATTTTGGCTGCTTTTAAGGTGGTTTATTTCTTCTCCTGGTATAAAATTAATGAAATAACCGGCCACTTTTACCGCCGCGGATTCAAAAACCATGCCTTTACATAATGCATAAATCTTTCATTAAACTCAAAAACAGTGGCACCATATTTGCCGTTTTTGGTTACAAAGACCAACTGAAATAAATTAATGTAATTTTGTCTATATGGACGGATAATTTTTTACAACTATGAAAATATTTAAAACCACACTATTCTTTATAATCCTTGCTCTTATTTCGTTTCACTCACGGGGGCAGATAACAACAGACCCGAGGCTGCCGACGATCGATTCACCGGTTACCGTATACTTTGATGCAACCATGGGGGGAGGCGGACTGGAAGGTTATACAGGGGATGTATATGCACATACAGGAGTATCGATAAAGGGAGGTGCCAGCTGGCAGCATGTTATTGGAGACTGGGGGGAAAATGATGTTCAGCCCATGCTTACCCGTATTGATGATGACCTGTACAAGCTTGAGATAAGCCCTTCGATCCGGGAGTTCTATGACCTGCCACAGGGTGTTGAGATTGACGGGCTAAATTTTGTCTTCAGGGGGGAAGAAGAGCACAGCCCACCCCAGACAGAGGATCTGTTTGTTGAGGTTGTAGAGCCCGGCCTGAATATTGTATTGTTCTCTCCGGGAGGCCTGCAACCTGTTTACAGGATCTCGAGCCCGGTGCTGATTGATGTTGCGGCTACCGAGGCTGAGTCTGTAACCATTGAGATAGATAATGAGCTGATATTTGAAACCAATGAGCAGGACGTTGTTTATGAATATTATGCCGAAGAGCCGGGCGACCTGCACATCAGGGCAACTGCATACGGAGAAGACGGAGAAACAAAGTCAGCTGAAACCACTGTATATATTATGCAGGAAGAGGTAGCAGAACAGCCGCTTCCTCCAGGGGCTATAAACGGCATCAACTACATTGACGACAACACCGTGACCCTGGTACTGCATGACCCCCCTGCACTAAAGGAGTTTGTTTTTGTTATAGGTGATATGAACGACTGGACAG
>PWNY01000353.1 GCA_003557805.1 Bacteroidales bacterium
TATTTGCAGCACCCTTCACCGTCGCCGGGAATAAGCCCGCCGCAACAATGAAGTATCTTACAAGATCTGACGTCATTTCGGTCTCCGAAATATTCCCGCCGGTATCACTGATTCTCACTTTCTTTCGCATCCCGGATTTCCTTCAAAAGTTCCCTTCTGTATTCCCACCTTCACTACTCCGCTCCATTGTCAGCAATCTGGTTAAGCACCGCATCCAAAAACTCCGCATCCCTAAAGATGGTGCCGGCATAATTTTCTCCGAGATTACGAGAGAGTCTCAAGTTTCCCTCTTCGTCCCTGACAATGAATCGTGTATACAATGATCGACCGCTGGATCGACCGCTTTCACAGATGATAATTGCGCCATGATCGGTTTCCGCCAGCACCTTGATAATCGTGTCTTCTAAAATAAGAGGGGCCGCGCGCTCCGGCCACACCCCCCTTTCCTTCATCGACTCGATTCTAGAGCGCTCGCCCCTTCCCTCTCTTTCCGTCCACAGACCGACGATTCGTTCTTCGTCTCTCAGGCGGTAGGCATCCAGCAGCTCCATCAGGAAATCCCTGTATTCGAACGGAACCCTTTCGTCCTCTTGATCAGCAACATGCCAATCGAGCAAACTAAAGTCATAATGGAGAACCAAAGAGCCGTCGCTAAACGCATTTCCGGAGTCTTCGTCAACCTCAAGACTCCGAGAATCCTGCGAATAGATCACCCTCGATCCCGGCTCTAATTCTTCGTTTACATCAACATGCAATGAATCAAATTCGCGACTTAACTCAACCCCCTCAGATTGAATTCGCTCAGTGCTATTCTGCGTCGCGAAATCCAGAATCTTCCCAAACAAACTCACTCGACCGATCTCTCTTGTTCTATAGTAACGCTCGTCATGGTGAACATAGTAGAAAGCCGTGCGGTGGGTCATTTCTTTTTCTGAGAGATCGCCTGCTTCTTTATGCTGGAAAACAGCCTTATGGTCGATTCGCACAAATGGGCCGAATCGGCTCTTGGATAACAATTTGAGGTCTATAAGTTCATAAAGATCTTTTGATTCGTCAACCCCTTTCTTTACGTCATCAATACCTCCTACTTGCTTCCGGGTGTAGTGGGGATCATATAACTCATAATACGCAACAGCATTTCCCGTGTGGATATACTGAAAGGTCTGGAAAGCAATATATTCCGGGTGCTTGACGGCAGTCTCCTCCGACACCTCCTGGAAGATGCGCTGAAATCCCTCGGTGTTCATGCCATCCTCGCCATAGGTACCATACTCAAATGAAGCAGCTAATACAATCTCCTCACCATTTGTTAGAATGGGTAATGTAACTCTTTCGAGCTGAACATCAATCTGGACGTCCGACATGCCGACGAGCGGCAAGCTCAGGAACACCCAACCGATTGCGACTCGTATGCTTTTTCTGGTTTTGTACATTTTAACACTCCCTTCTTTTCATTTTTTTATTAAGGCTCACAACTGTCGTATCCGCTCCAGATTGAGGTCTCCCAATCAAATGAGTATTCATTTCCAAAACTTGTAGAAGCGGCGAAACGGGGTCATGTTACCTGACCCCGTTCCATCCTCCCAAAAGTTCCCTTCCGTATTCCCACCTTCCCTACTTCGCTCCATTGTCAGCAATCTGATTAAGCACCGCATCCAAAAACTCCGCATCCCTAAAGATGGTGCCGGCATAGTTTTCTCCGAGATTACGAGAGAGTCTCAACTTTCCCTCTTCGTCCCTGACAATGAATAACGCGTACAAGGACAGACTTCTTTGACAAATAATAATCGTTCCATGATCCGTTTCCGCCAACACCTTAATAATCGTATCCTCCGAAATAAGAGATCCCGCTCGCTCAGGCCACTCTCCCCTCTCCTTGAGCGACTCTATCCTGGAACGCTCGCCCCTTCCATCTCTTTCCGTCCACAAACCGACGATTCGCTCTTCGTCCCTGAGACTGTAGGCATCCAACACCTCCATAAAGAAATTCCTGTATTCGTACGGAACCCTTTCGTCCTCTTCATCACCAACCTGCCAATCGAGCAATTTAAAGTTGTGCTGGAGAACCAAAGAGCAGTCGCCAAACGCATCCTCGGCGCCTTTCTCAACGCCCCGAGGATCCTGCGTATAGATCACCCTTGATCCTGGCTCCAATTCTTCGTTTACATCAAAATGCAATGAATAATACTCTTCACTTAATTCAATCCCATCGGATGGAATGTCCTCTGTGCTATTCTGTGTGGCGAAATCCAGAATCCTTCCAAACAAACTTATTCGCCCGATCTCTCTCGTTTGAAAATATTGATCATCCTCTTTGACATAATAAAATGCAGTGTTGTAAAGCCACTCATTTTCGGGGTTATGAATCAATACCTTTTGGTCAATTCTCACAAAGGGCCCAAAGCAACTTTTCCCCAGAATGTGGAAGTCGCCATATTCAATATGTTCCGATGCTCTCTTGATTCTCTTTTGTTCTTCCTCAAATCCTCCACGCATCCGGGGGCGAGAATAAACAGGATCCCACATCTCATAAACAGATTTCGCATCAACTTCCCGTAGAGAGCGATACATTGCGAAAGTCAGATACTCAGGATAATTCCTTCTTTCGGCCTCTGGTATTTCTGAAAATATTTCCTCAAGCTCCTCTTCAGAGATTCCATTGTTTCCGTATGAAAGATAATCGAATGTAGCGCTTAACACAAGACGATTATCCATCATCAAAACAGGAACTGTTATCCTTTTCATTTGGTTACCGTCAACAAGTTCATGAGATAACAGATTGCTCATCATGAGAACCATGTTCGCCAAAAAAAGTATGCTAATAAATATTCTATTCATTTTCTGGCTATTCGTAAGATCTTGTGAAGCAAGCGGAAAAATTGCTAAAAAGCCGCATGACATCGAACGAAGAACATTACGAAAGGCTGCTGGGATTGAGCGGGCCGTGGAAGGTCTCCGCAGTAACGCTTGAGTTGGCGGCTAAGAGAGTTGTGATTGAGATCGGCTACGACGTGTCGCAGGCGATGGAATGCCCGGAATGCGGGAAGAGTTGCCGGCACTACGACGATCGCGAAATGCGCGAGTGGCGTCATCTGGACACGATGCAGTTCGAGACCTTGCTGCGCTGCGAGGTGCCACGCTGCCGGTGCCCGGAACATGGAGTCAAA
>PWNY01000095.1 GCA_003557805.1 Bacteroidales bacterium
TGTCTGTAGTCGGGCATATTCCTGGAAGAGGTGTTTAACCCTGCAAACCAGTCAAGCTCGGTATCCCCGGAAATTTTATGCCGGCCTGTCAACTGACCGGTGTATAAACCCCTGAAAATTTGCTGGAAGGAGTGGTTGTTCATTGTGAAACCAAAATCCAGGTGGTCTCCCAGCCTGTTAACGTAACGGTAAGAACTGATGTGGTTAAACAAGTTTACCACTTCTATAGTATGGTCCTGGCGGTATTGAATACCCCAGTTATGCAGCAGTCCAATCTTGATATTGTTGTTATACTGCTGATCATTAAAATTATAAATCGGCAGGCTTTGATCCTGCTGGTGATTATAGGCATTGTAATCACTGCGGGTTATCTGGTTTGCAGAGAGGCTGTTGCCGTAGTAAAAGGTGGTTATGTTACCAATATCAAAACTTCCTGGTTGAAACCTGAGGCTGCCTGACAATGAGATGCTCTGGTCGGGGTATGCCTGCATCTGTTCAGGTACCCAGACACTGTTATCAAGCGACCGGCCCGTTTCAGTTAAAAGGTCCGGGTTATTGGAAATTGACCGGATATCATCAGGAAAATCCGATGGAAGCTTGAAAAACCTCTCTCCTGTCCCGGCCCAGGACATCGGATCCCTTCTGGTCATCATGAAGCTGTTAAAACTGGTGCCGTGGACATATCCGGAGGAGTATGAGATTCGCATACCGGTGTTCTCCGGTATCGACCTGGTAAATATCTGTACCACGCCACCTCCAAAATCCCCGGGAAGTTCAGGTGACGGACTCTTGAATACCATCAGTCGGTCAATCTGCGAACTCGGTATCATATCAAATGAAAATGACCTTACATCCGGCTCCATGCTGGGAGCAGCCATTGAATGAAGCCTAACAGGATTATATCTCTCACTTAACCCCCTGATAATAATGAAACGGTTATCCATTACAGTTACACCTGGTACCCTCCTGACAACCTCGGCGGCATCACTGTCCTGGGAACGGCTTATCTGCTGGGAGGATATCCCGCTTGCAATAATCCCTCCCGATCTTATTGTATTAAGAACGGCTATTTCAGAGTGGGTTGCCCTGCGTGCGGTAACCGTTGTACCGCTTATCTCAATATTTACGGGGCGAAGCTGAATGTCCAGGTTAAGGCTTTTACCGTTTTCAACCAAAACCTCATCAATATAAAGCGGCTCATATGATATATAGGATATATAGAGTACATAAACACCATCTTCCAGGTTTTGGATAATGAATTCCCCATCAAAGTTTGTAATTGCCCCCCTTGTTGTCCCATCAATAAGTATCTGTGCTCCCACAAGAGCCTCCGTGGTCCTGCTGTCAGTGACAACTCCTTCGATTTGCCCGTTCTGAGCCTTCAACAGTGTTATAAACCCAAAAAATGTGATAAAAATCAGAGGAATGAAACCTTTCAGCGCTGCCATACAGAATATCTTTTGCTATGGCAAAATTACGCTGTAGTGTCCGTATAATGTATTAAGGGAATATTATGCTTATATCATTTTTTCTTAAACAAGACAATCAAATAACAGAAATTAAACCCATTCCTGAGCTAACAGCTCTTATGATTATCTATTATCCATTCCCCTGATTTGAAGCAAGGGTATTGATCGCAACCCAGGCCATCAGTCCCATTCCTGTCTGAAGTGCATTTTCGTCAATGTCGAAAGTCGGGGTGTGAAGATTTGAGTTTATCCCCTTTTCAACGTTGCGTATTCCAAGCCGGTAAAAGCACGCATCCACCTTCTGCGAGTAGTTTGCAAAATCCTCGGCCGTCATTGAAAGCTCCAGCTCTTCGACATTCTCCCTCCCGAGGTATTCTGTGGCATACTCCCGGAAGTTTGATGCAAGCCTCTCATTGTTAACCAGGAAGGGGTAGCCGCTGTCTATGAACACATCACAATCACCGCCCATACCCTGGGCGATAAATACGGCAGTTTCTCTTATCCTTAAATGTGCCTTTCCCCTCCACTCTTCGTCAAATGTCCTGAAGGTGCCTTCAAGCCGAACCTCGTCAGGGATCACATTCGTCTGCCCCTCCCCTGTGATCCTGCCGAACGACAGCACCGTGGGGATGTATGGCGTGGCATTTCGGCTAACTACCTGCTGCAGTGCCACCACAATATGAGAGGCTATCACCACCGGGTCAACATTCATATGGGGAGTGGCAGCATGACCGCCCTTACCCTTCACGGTGATAAACACCTCATCGGTAGAGGCCATGTACCGTCCGCTTCTTATACCGACCTTGCCTGCAGGCAGTCCGGGAAACACATGCTGCCCGAACATTGCATCCGGCCTGGGATTATCCAGCACCCCCTCCTGTATCATCAGGCTTGCACCCCCGGGGTAATTCTCCTCAGAAGGCTGGAATATAAGTTTGACGCTGCCTTTCCAGTGACCCCGCAGCTTGTTCAGTATCTTGGCCGTGCCCAGCAGGCTGGCCATATGAACGTCATGGCCACAGGCATGCATCACACCGGGAACAGCAGATTTATACTCTACCCTGTTCTGCTCATGGATTGGCAGTGCATCCATATCGGCCCTGAGTGCAACCATGGCAGATCCAGGTTCCTGTCCCTCTATAACGGCCACTATACCGGTTTCAGCCACCCCGCTTTCATACTTTATCCCCATCTCTTCAAGCCGTGAGGCAATGAACTCGGCTGTCTGGAACTCCTTCATAGAGAGCTCGGGAGTAGCGTGGAAATGCCTCCTGAAAAAGACGACCTCTTCGAAGTATTCTGCAGCAAGTTGTTTTATGTTCCCTTTCAGATCCATTGTCTTATATTGATTTGTTCATTGCTAATTTAAGGTTTTTATTTATCTTGCCAGATGAAAGTTTTGAGCAAAAAACCTTTAAAAATGCATATCAAGCAATTCGTTTTCAACCCCTTTCAGGTAAATAACTTCGTACTTTATGATGATACCGGCGAATGTGCAATAATTGATTCCTCATGCTATGACAAAGAGGAGAAGAAACAGCTCGCTGCCTTTATAAAGGAAAACAGCCTGAAGCCGGTGCTGCAGCTCTTTACCCACTGCCACATTGACCACATGGTGGGCAGCAGGTTCGTTTCCAAGACATTCCACCTCAAACCCCTTACCCATGAGGACAGTATGCCGTTTTTAAAAAACAGCAAGGAGTACGGCAAGGTGTTCGGGTTTGATGTAGATAAACCTGTCATGCCGGATATATTCCTTCAGGACGGTGATATTGCTGAGTTCGGGAACCAGCAGTTAAGGGTCATTCATACCCCCGGGCACGCTGCCGGCAGCCTATGCTTTTACAATGAGGCTGATGGTTCTGTATTTGCAGGTGATGTTCTTTTCCAGGGGGGTGTGGGTCGTACCGACCTGCCAACAGGCGACCATGACCTGCTTATTAAATCAATTTTACAGAAACTGCTCATTCTGCCGGAAGATACAAGGGTTTACCCCGGGCACGGGCCGGATACCACAATAGGTGAGGAAAAAAGGTCAAACCCTTTCCTTACAGGTATTTACTGATGTTTTTTTGCTGAAAAGATAAAAGCCTTGTCAGGCATTCGCATGTTGCTGCCGGATAAACTCCCTTACAGCAGAAACTAGTTTCTCCTCATCGATCTTGTTCATGCAGTCAAAATGCCCCTTTGGACATTTGGAGTATCCTATTTTGGTACAGGGCCTGCATGGTAATCCTTCCACCTCAATGACAACTGACCTTTCAGGGTATCGGGGCATATAGGGCAGCATGCCAAAGGCGGGAACGGTATTGCCCCAAACCGACACTATCCTTTTGTTGAAAGCCGCTGCAATGTGCATCAGGCCCGTATCATGAGTTATCACGACATCTGCCATTTTCACCACATATGCCGACTGCTGCAGGCTGAAGATCCCACAACCGTTGAACACATCCCCGCTGGTTCTTTCTGCACTACCCCCGAGCAGGACCACCCCGGTGCCAAGTTTTTTGCATATTGAAATGATCTTTTCGTCAGGGAGCCTCTTTGTTGCGTGTTTCCCTCCAATTACAAAAGCAACCGGTCTTTCCCTGAAGGCCGGGGGCAGCTGTTTTGGCCAGCCGGGCGAGGCCTCTTCAAAGAAAAAGTCAAGACCCTCACCGTCGTTCTTCACACCTGCTATACCTGCTGCATCAAAGTAGCGGTCAACTATATGCTTGCCGGGTAACCTGTTGATCTTAAATGCTGTCAGTAGCCATTTCTCAATATTCATCTTAAAGAGGCTGCGGGAGGGTTTTAAAAGGGCAGTCTTGACCAGGGCACTCCTTAGGTTGTTATGAAGATCTATCACAGCTGAAACACCGGCAGACCTGAGTTTTCTGATCATGCCTGAAAGGCTCCCGTCTAAAAGGTGCAGATGGTCGATGTTGGGGTTGTGCTCAAGAAGGCCTTTGTATTTTGCCTTGGTAGCAAAATGAACCTCAATGTTTTTACCGGGCATCTTTTTCAGGCATCGAAGCACAGGTGTACAGAGTACTATATCCCCTATCGAGCTGAAACGGATTACGAGTATTTTTTCGGGCGCACTTTCTGTCATTTATCCTGACTTTTACATTAGAAAAGCTTCAGGAAAAAGAATCACTGGAACTTCTCAGATGGTATCAAAATCGACCGTAATGGGCCTGTCATTGAGAAAGTCATAAAGAGTGAGCCTTCTCATTTCATAGTATCCCCGCCAGTAGTTCCTCAAAGCAGAGAGATATCTCTGCTTTGCCCTGTCTTTTTCCTCCAGTGCCAGGTTCAGCTCGATAATATCTATCCTGCCTATCAGGAAGCGCTGCCTGGTTACCTCGTACCTTTTTTCAGCGATTAAATCGGCGGTCCTGGCAACTTCAAGCTGCCTGTCCAGCATGTTGAACTCCATCACCCTCAGGAACACCTCCTGCTCAAAGTCAACCATCGCCTGGTTTACGGTTGTGTTAACAAGTTCCCGGTTGGACTCTGCCATACGCACCCTGCCCCTTGAAACACCCCAGTCCAGGATGGGGATCTGCACACCAATGGTAAGCTGCTGCTGATCCATCGGGTCCCTGTAAACATCATCAAAACTTTCTGAACTCTGTGTAAGTCCGAATACCGCAAACAGGTTCGCGTTAAACCGGCTGTCCGCCCTTGCCTGATCTACCTGGCTGTCGGCCTCAAGCATCTGCCTCTCCTGTGTCAGGATATCTGACCTGTTTGCCCTTGCCTCGGCAAGCGCAGTGCTAAAATCTATCGTAAGTTGGTGAGGTTCGTCAGGATGTACAAGTTCCAGGTCCTGCACATCATCAAACCCTAGGAATGACCGGAACCGGAATATCGCACCCTCATAGTCGATCCTGGACTGTTCCAGGTTTGCTTCAGAGTTCAGCACATTAAGCTCCATCTGCAGCAGTTCGTTCTCGGCTATGCGGCCCAGCTCATAACGGCCTTTTGCGATCTGGTAAAGGGTATCGTTGTTGGCAATGTTGATCTCGTTTATCTCCCTGTTAATCTGTGCGAGCAAAAGGTCAAAAAAGAGGTTGGTGGCCCTTATTGATATCTCTTCAAGGCTCTCCTTGTACTGCCTTTGGGCTTCCTCAAATCTCAACGGCTCGATCTGCCTTTCCCACTTGAATGGGTTATATGAGAATATGGGCTGACGGTAACCTATATTTATAGGGGTTGACAGGTAAGAGATCTCCGTATCGTCATCCCTGATAAGGTCAATACGTTGAAGGCCGGAACGCACAAAAAGCTCCCCTCCCGTATACCCTATCGTCTGGTTGAGTGACAGGGATGCGGAAGAAGTCGCCAGGCTTCGCCTGATGAATATATCACTTCCGTCAGGCAGTGTAATTGGGGAAATTGTACGGTTAAGGTTTGGAATAGTCGCATCGAAACTTAAATAAGGAAGATAACTTGCCCTGAATGAACGGTGCCTCCAGTAATTTCCACGGTAACGGTGCCTGGCCATCATTGCGTCAGGGGAGTTCTCCCTTGCAATATCAATTACCTCCTCCAGGGCAAGGAATCTTCTGCTTTGTGCATAACTGTCATTTTCGGAAAGAACAGCAAAAACAACCAAAAAACAAATGCTCAGGTATCTCATCATAAATAACAAAGGTATTTGGGCTGGTATAATGCCTGGCTATACAATAGCACTGACCATCAGGCAAAAACCGACCCCAAAATTATCACTTTTATTTGTGTTTTGAAATAAGCTTATCGCTTTTTAGACTCAGGAGGGGCAAATAAGTTTAATTTAGAGCAGTATGAGTGCCAAATAATATTTTTTATGCCCTGGGCAGGAAGCCATATTATATCACAGATTGAAAAAATCAATAACTTCGTGCATTAAAGAAGTCCGCAAGAAAGATGATCAGCCCTGAGACCATAGAAAAAATAATGGATACCGCCCGTATTGAGGAGGTAATCGGGGAGTTTGTCACCCTGAAAAAAAGGGGCGTAAACCTGATCGGACTCTGCCCCTTCCACAACGAAAAGACACCATCGTTCAGTGTGTCGGCTCCAAAGGGGATATTCAAATGCTTCGGCTGCGGAAAGGGAGGCAATGTTGTCAACTTCCTTATGGAGCACGAACATTACACCTACCCCGAAGCGCTGCGCTACCTTGCACAGAAATACAGCATTGAAATTGAGGAAGAAAAGCCAACCCCCGAACAGCAGAAGGCGATGGATGAGAAGGAGAGCCTTTTCAACCTGTCAGCCTTTGCGCAAAAGTATTTTGAGCAACAGCTGCATGAAAGCGAGGAAGGTAAGTCGGTAGGCCTCACATACTTAAAAGAAAGGGGTTTTTCAACCGGGCAGATCAAAAAGTTTGGCCTGGGCTACTGCCCCGGCAAATGGGATGACTTTACCCAAAAAGCCCTGAAACAGGGATACAAGAAAGAGTACCTTATAAAGTCAAGCCTGAGCAAGACAAAGGACCACTTGCTATACGACTCGTTCAGAGGACGAATAATCTTCCCGATACACAACCTCTCGGGCAGGGTGCTGGGTTTTGGGGCAAGGATACTTACAAACGACAAGAAAAGACCCAAATATATCAATTCAGCCGAAAGCGAGATATACCATAAAAGCAAGGCCCTTTACGGTATATATTTTGCGAAAAGCCCTATGGCGTCAGCTGATAACTGTTACCTTGTAGAGGGATACACTGACGTGATATCCCTCCACCAGGCAGGAGTTGAGAATGTCGTGGCAAGTTCGGGCACAGCATTGGGTCCTGACCAGATTAAACTCATCCGCAGATACACCTCCAATGTCACCCTTTTGTTCGACAGCGACCCTGCTGGCATAAAGGCTGCTTTCAGGGGAATAGACATGATACTTGAAGAGGGGCTGAACGTAAGGATAGTTCTTTTCCCCGAAGGAGAAGACCCCGACTCATATGCCCGCAAATACCGCCCTGCAGAGGTAAGGGAGTACCTTGACAGCCAGGCAAAGGACTTTATTTCTTTCAAGACCGGCATGCTCGCCCGGGAAAGCAAAAACGACCCTATCAAAAAGGCCGGGATAATAAAGGAGATCGCCCGTACTATATCGCTGATGCCAGAGCCAATAGCCCGCACAATTTATGTGCAGAAGTGCAGTGAAATGATGAAGATAGGTGAGAACCTGCTGATGGGCGAGATCAACAAGATCAGAAGGCAAAAGCGGCAGAGGAAAAGCTCTCAGCTTATTCAACATGAAAAGGGGCCTGTTTCCGTACCCCCCCAGGACCAGATGCATGGGGAGGGCAGGCCTGGTGTGGAAGAAAATGCCTCGCAGGAAAAGGAATTAATAAGGCTGATGCTCCATTACGGCGGACATGAGATAGTATTTGAGGTGGAGAACGAAAATAAACACACTGAAAAAGTTAATATAAGGGTGGCAGATTTTATTGTGCAGGACATAGAATCTGACAACCTTGAGCTGGAAAACAGCCAGTGCCAGAAGATATTCAGGGAGTTTTCCGCACAGGTAAATAATGATAAACTACCTGACAACAAATTTTTCACCAGTCATGAAGACAGCGGGGTAAGGAAGCTTGCCGTTGACCTTTTGTCCGAACCCCACACGCTAAGCAAGAACTGGGGGCACCGGCACAAGATATACATCAAGGAAGAGGAAGAAGATCTTAAGCCCAGGGTGCTGCAGGCCATATACGCCTTCAAGCTCAAAAAACTCGAACAGATGATAGCCGAGAACCGCCGCGAAATAAAAGAACTGGGTGACAAAGAGGAGCCCGGCGCAGAAAGCCGGCTTTTGGAACTTATAGCAACAGGGCGTGACCTGTTGTCAAAGCGAAGTCTTTTTGCGGCAGCACTCAACCGGGTCGTAACCAGGTAAAACCAGGTAAATATCCTGTACGGCAGCGTACACTGCTGTACGCATACGCACATTGTCATAATTATATAGTTTTCCTCCACCCCTCCCCTTGCTGCCACTATACCCCTAAATACCAAATTGTTAGCCAGGGATTAAAAGATTTGGCACATATATTGATGTACCAACACCGGGTTTTATAATTTCTTTTGGTTCTTTTTTTGCAGAACTAATAATTTGATATATCTTTGTTCTTTTCTTTAACAAAACATATTCAGTTAAAAAACCACAAGATATTATGTCACAATATAATGAACGGGCAAATTTCATAGAAGAGAATGGTTTGCTGTATGAAAAACTTGGCATGACAAGGATGGCCGGCAGGATACTGGGCTACCTGATGGTCTCTGATAAGGAGATGGTGTCATTTGACGAACTTACCAGGGTGCTCCAGGCATCAAAGAGCTCAATCAGCACCAACATTAAATCCCTGATCCATATCAATTTCGTAAAACCGGTCAGCAGGCCCGGTGACCGCAAGACCTATTATATGCTGGCCCCGGATATAGACTGGAAAGCATACTATGACCAAAAGCTTGTCGGCATCAGGCATATGAACGATCTTTTCGGAAAGGCACTAAACCTGAGGGTGGACAAGGATGACCTGACCTCCCGTTGGATCAGGAATACCAAAAGCTTTTATGATTGGCTCATTGCAGAGTTGCCAAAACTGATGGAAAGATGGAAAGAGGAACAGTACCCTGGTAAAAACAGCTAATATTTTTTACTTTTTAAGTTCTTTTATTACAGAACTATTACAACAACAAAAACTACAATAAACCCGAGGATCGATGAAAAAAACAACAAACACTTTTAGCACAACCGTTTTGTTACTTGCATTTATGGCAATGTTCTCAGGGGTTTCTGCACAGGATGCACGTGAGATCATCAGCCGCATGGAAGAGAACATGAGGGGGGATGCATCCTACAACGAAATGTCAATGGAGGTTGTAAGACCCCGGTACACCAGGGAGGTCTCCATGAGATCCTGGAGCCTTGGTGATGACTTTGCATTGATTTATGTGACGGCACCGGCCAGGGACGAAGGAACAGCCTTTTTGAAAAGGGGCAATGAGATCTGGAACCACCAGCCCAATATTGACCGCACTATAAAGATGCCTCCATCAATGATGTCCCAGTCGTGGATGGGATCGGACTTCACAAACGACGACCTGGTCAATGCCAGCTCCCTTACAGAGGACTATTCACACGAATACCTGGGAGAGGAGGAGGTAGACGGGCATATGTGCTATATTATTGAAATGACACCCAGCCCGGACAACCCTGTAGTCTACGAGAAGATAATACAGTACGTGAGCCAGGAGCACTACCTTCCGGTTCGCACCGAGAACTATGATGAGCGTGATGCGCTTGTGAACACCATACACTTCAGGGATATAAAAAACTTTGGAGGAAGGCTGATCCCATCAGTAATGGAAATGATACCCGAGGACCAGGACAACAGAAAGACAGTCATCATCACCCATGATGCGGAGTTCGGAATAGACATCTCCGAGTCTTTCTTCAGTATTGAAAACCTCACAGAGATAAACTGATATGAAGACTCTACTTACACTTGCCTGGCGTAACCTGTGGCGAAAAAAGAGGCGGACATTCATTACCGTCAGCTCGGTGCTGTTCGCCACCGTCCTGGCCATAGTGCTGATGTCAATGATAAGCGGGATGCAGGAACAGATGGTGGATTCCCTGGTAAGGAACTCCACTGGCTATTTGCAGATCCAGGACGTGCTTTACCATGATGAGCCGTCAATGGACCATGCACTTGAGTATGGTGATGAGGTTAAAGAAGCAGTAAGCGCTTTTGAGGACGAAATCAAATACACGGTACCGCGCATCCAGGGGTTTTCACTGGCAGCAAAGGATATGGGCTCACGCGGTGTTATGGTAAACGGTATTGTCGCTGAAAAGGAAGACAGGATGAATGGCCTGTCATCCAATATGGTCAGGGGAGAAATGTTCGGCCCCGGTGATGATTTTGCGGTGATCGCAGAAGGTGTGGCTGAACTTCTGGATCTTGATGTCGGGGACTCACTGTTGCTTCTCGGGCAGGGCTTCCAGGGAATGACCGCAGTGGGCAGCTATAGTATAGGGGGAATTATCAGCTTCCCTATGCCGGAGCAGAATAACTCAATGGTATACCTGCCCCTGAGGCATGCACAGAACTTCTTTGCAGCCCCTGACCGCCTTACGGGACTTATAATAATGGTCGAGGATGAGGATGTTGTACCGGGACTGTCCGTGAGGCTTCAGGAAAGGCTTGACAGCGAGTGGTATGCAGTAAAGACCTGGGAAGAGCTCATGCCCGACAAGCTGGCCGCCTTCAAGGCAAGGGAGGCACAGGTTGCAGTATTTGCATGGGTATTATATATAGTGGCCGGGTTTGGAATATTTGGCACAATACTAACAATGCTTTTCGAGCGGCTCAGGGAGTTCGGCATACTTCTCTCAATCGGACTTAAGAGGCTGCAGCTGGCAACCATCTGTTTTATAGAGACACTGCTTATAAGTTTTGCAGGTGTACTGGCCGGTATTGCTGTGGGTTTTGCCGTGGTTTACAACCTGCACATCAACCCTGTAAGGCTTGAGGGAGAACTGGGAGAGATAATGACTGACATGGGTGTGGAGCCAATACTGTCATTTTCCATAGCGCCTGATGTCTTCATATACCAGGGGGTGGTGGTATTCTTTATAGCCCTTGTAATAGGAATATATCCTGTAAGCAGGGTTTACAGAATGGATATGGTAAGGTCTTCAAGGAACTAACCTTAAACATGTAATAAAATGCTTTTCAAAATAAGCTGGAGGAATATATGGAGAAGCCGGGCAAGGAGCCTGGTCATAATCATTGCTATCATACTGGGCATTATCGGCGGTAACTTCTCCGCATCGGTCAGGCTTGGTGTGGAACAGCAGAACTTCAGGGAAACGGTTGAGAACCAAACATCCCATATACAGATCCACCATCCGGACTTTATTGCCAACCCCGAAGCACGCTACCGCATACCTGAAGGGAACAGGATAGCCGATGAGATCAGGCAAAATGAAGGTGTAAGATCGGTATCTGCAAGAACTGTGGTTGACGGTATGGCAGCATCCGCAAATATGAACACCGGTGTAAGGATAAAGGGTGTTGACCCGGACAGAGAGGACAGCACCAGCGGCCTTGCAGGACTTATTACCGAAGGGGGGTATTTCGGGGAGGAAGGACGGCTGCCTGCCCTGATCGCCGGCAGGGAGCTAGCCGAAAAGCTTCATTCCGGGGTTGGCTCCAGGATAGTGCTCACATTCCAGGGGGTGGATGGTGAAATGATAAGCGCCTCCTTCAGAATAGAGGGCCTGTTCGAGGTAAGTTCGCTGGCATTTGAAGGCAGGAACATCTTTGTCCGGTCAGAGGACCTGAATGAACTCATTGGCGACAGCGATGCAGTTACAGAGATCGCGGTACTTTTGAACCACCCGGAAGGTTACCGCAAGATGGCCGGAGAACTGCAACAGCATTACCCGGAAACAGAGGTCAGGCACTGGGCCGACCTGCAACCTGCACTCTACTACTCCCTGGAGTTTTTGAACCGTAACCTTATATGGCTGGTGGCAATAATCATATTGGGAGTGTCATTCGGCCTTCTCAACACAATCCTTATGTCAGTGCTGGAAAGGATAAGGGAGCTGGGTATTCTCATGGCCATAGGAATGAAAAAGGCCAGGGTGTTTGGGATGATCGTGCTTGAAACTTCAATGCTGGCATTTATCGGGGGGATCGCGGGCCTGGCGCTGTCCAGGGTCTTTATCGGCTACCTCAATAACAGGGGGCTTGACCTCTCAAATACCGGCGGTGAAGGCATGGGTGAGTTCGGTTATGCATCGGTTATATATCCCGAACTGGAAACATCATTTTACCTCCAGGTTGCCGTAGTCGTTATGATTTTCGCGGTAATTGCCGCATTATACCCCGCATGGAAGGCAATCCGCCTCGTGCCATCGGAGGCCGTCAGGGAAGAATAAAA
>PWNY01000152.1 GCA_003557805.1 Bacteroidales bacterium
GCAAGCATAAAGATCATATGCTTCACGATAATTTACAGTTATCCACTAACTGTACAACTTGGCAACTCCATACGGCGAACGCGGATAAAACGGAGTATTTTCACTCTGCGGAACTTCCTGAACCAAGCCATATAGTTCCGAAGTGGACGCTTGATAGACACGGGTTTTTTTCTCTAAACCGAGCAGGCGAACAGCTTCAAGAATCCGAAGAGTGCCAAGCCCGTCTGCATTGGCTGTGTATTCCGGGGTTTCAAAACTGACTTTTACATGGCTCATTGCCGCGAGGTTGTAGATCTCGTCCGGCTGAGTTTGCTGAATAATTCTTGTTATATTCATAGAATCCGTCAAATCCCCGTAATGTAAAAACAGGGTCTGATCTTCTTCTTGCGGATCCTGGTATAAATGGTCAATCCGATCTGTATTAAACAGGCTTGCCCGCCGCTTAATACCGTGAACGATATATCCTTTTTCCAAAAGTAATTCGGCAAGATAAGAGCCATCCTGACCGGTAATTCCTGTAATTAAAGCCGTTTTCTGCTTACTCATGTTAAGTCTGTATATTCAATTATTCAGTTACCGGATGCAGATCAGCCAAACTACCGGACACCGGTTTGATATTACCCGAAATACGTCCGCAATTAGTCTCTGAGCCGATCCATCAGTGTTACAAATAACAGGGCGGTTGATGCAATGCTCGATGCAAGGCTGATGCGTTCTTGCGGAGACAATTCACGTGATTCCGGTTTCTCAGGCACGATGATGGTGGCTCCTGGTTCTACACCGGGATTGCTTCTGATCCTTAGAAAGCTTTTTACCCGATCAACTTCTCCGTTTGCATAAACAATATAGGCACGCCTGCGCTGCCCCCTCTCGGTAGTACCTCCCGCAGCATCAATATAGCTTTGAAGCCCTCTCCCGGGCACATATCTCATAGTTACGGGAGATAGCACCCCTCCTTCCACCCGAATGGTTTCCAGTTGTCGAGGAATGCGGAGAACATCTCCTTCCTGAAGCCGTATATCGTTTGTCCCTCTCGGGCTGTTAAGTGCATCTCCCAGTCGGATGCCAACCGGCGTATAGGTTGTATCATTAACGGTTTCAAACCGGTTGAGGTTAACATCTTCAAGATTTAATGCGGCAAGCATTTGCCTGCGTTCGTCCAGGTCATCTCTTTCAACTTCAGTTGTTTGAATTTCCAGTATCCGCTGCATAGAGGCACCCTGTGGAAATGCGTATTGCGACAAGCCACCTGCCTGTTCAATCACATCGGTTAGTCTGGCATCCCGGTGTTCCAGAACATATTCGCCCGGGAACTGAACTTCTCCCTCAATCCGTACTGTAAGCTGCCGCTGATAATTGGGCTTTGTTCTTACAAATACCATATCGAAAGGCTGGAGTTTGAACTCCCGGTCACGATCTCGGAATTGAAAATTTTTATCAATCTCAAATTGATAAACTTCTGCAATCTGATTTACTTTTACACGGGTGTCTTCATCTACAACACGCCGTGCTACTTCAACCCGATAGGCTGCGGCACGATCACGTAAACCACTTGCCAGATAAATAGCATCTTCAAGAGTCATTCCCTCGAGATACTCAAATCTGTCCGGGCTGTTGACAGCACCGGAAACACGAACTGTCATGGTTTCCTGCATATCGAAAAGAGACGCAATCCGAACAAGATCATCCCGCTTCAACTCAATATCTTCTGCATAACCTTCCATAATGTCCCGGACGGAGAAAGCGATACTCTCGAGCATCAGGTTATCCATGCTTCTGATGATGATTCCGCGCTCCATATATGCATCCTGGGTAACCCCTTCAGCTTTATCTAAAAGTTCAGTCAGCATCATGCTCTCGGTCAATTCATAATCGCCTTCCCGATACACAGCGCCTTCAATCCGAACTCTGTTTTCATAACGGTCGGTAATTTCTTTAATCTCAATTTCATCTCCGTTTCGAAGTTCGATATCCCCGCCTTCAGGCCACTGCACATCGGAAATACTTCGCTGTACATCACTTCTTCGCTGAAGTACAATACGTTCTTTATATGCATTTTCCGCAAAACCTCCGGAGAACTCAACCAGATCGGCCAGAGTTTCACCCTCTTTCATCTCATAAAGCCCGGGACGTTTTACCTCTCCATTTAACCGGACGCGATTAATATATGGCGATACCCGAATAATATCCTGATCGTTTAGCCGGATATTATCACTCTGATTGGCGTGAACAATCAGGTCATACAAGTCGAATTCCCGAACGACCTCATCACCACGAATAACCTGAATATTTCGCCAGGAACCACTTCGGTTTGGCCCACCGGCTGCATACAACATATTAAAAACAGTGGCCAGCGAAGATACCGTATAAGAGCCCGGCTGCCGAACCTCACCAATCATGCTTACATTGATACTTCTCGTATCACCCAGTGAAATATCTGCATAGGTGTTGCCCTCTGCCGGATCGGACAAATTAATGCCAGAGTAAATGCTCTGCAGATTCCGTATGATTCGGTCTCTGGCTTCATCGTACCTCAAGCCGCCAATCTGAATCGGCCCAATATTTGGAATACGGATGTTGCCGTCCGGATTTACCATTAGCCTGTATTCTGCTTCGGCAGCACCCCAGATATCAATTCTGATTTCATCGTCCGGACCAAACACATAATCAATCGGGGTTGGAATGTTTAAAGACGGCTCAAATGAAAGGGATGATCCGGCAAACAATTTTGCTCCAAACACCGGAAATCCTTCCTCAAGTATCAGATCAAGTTCCCGCATCAGGTCTTCTTCATCCCGTTCCTGTACCAGCCTTCTGAGTTCGCTGATCAAAAGCTCTTCCTCAAGTGGCACCATTGGATCAAATTGCAATGAGGCTTCATCGCCGGTTCTTGAAATAGACCGTACTGTTGAATCTGCTTCCCTGTCTCGTCCGGTCGCAATTCTGTTTAGCCGGCTGGTTAATCTCGAAACTTCTGAAGAAGGCATGCCACGTGCACGGGCAATATTCCCTACTTCCTGAACAGTTAATCCCTGAGCCTGCATTTGCCGGTAGAAGTTCATCAGCTCATCATCAGACAGGTTTTCTACCTGCAAGTTCTGAATATTACCAAAACTGACACCCCCAAACTGAGCGTGAGTTTGAGCAGGCTGAAGAA
>PWNY01000416.1 GCA_003557805.1 Bacteroidales bacterium
CGGGAAATTTTTATATGCCTTGGTACACCTTCATAAATGGAACACTCAAATTGCCAGAATTTGCAAAAAATGAAATGATTGTTGAATGGGACTCGAAAACAAATCAAGCCCTTTGCCACTTTATTAAATATAATACAGAGAATGGAAAGCATACTCTCAGCTTTGTTAAGACTGAGGACTTTGACAATGGCTTGTTGATCAATAAGTACTCGCCATATAGAGACCTAAATGATGAAGAGTTTGTGTTGTGGTACAAAAAAAACCGAAGAAAGAACTTTCTAATTCCAGTATATCGGACACACAATGATAGAATCCGAAATAAAATAATTAGTTTTTATTTAAGAGTTAGAGTTAAGACTGCTAGAAAATTAGCGCAATTAAACTTAAGAGAATGGAATAATTGATAAAAATGCAGTCAACGTCAAATATTTAAAAGCATATAGTCTTCTTATAAAATTGATAAATAGCAGGTCCATAAAAAAATATCTTTATGTAGCTTACTATATCAAAATCACAGCATGGCCTAAGTTATGGTCAGATATAAAGTTTGTATCAGGGAAAGAGAGTAAGCCCTTTTTGAATATCTTTTATGATGTAATAAAAGAAAGTTTCAGAACTGGTGTATCATTTCAGGAGTATGTGTACTATCAATGGTATAGTAAAAATAAAGCTGAGAGGGATGAGTATATAACAATGTCTCAAATATATGAATATCAATTAGAGAAAAATCCCAAAGAGCTTAGAGAGTATGTATCCAATAAAAAAATATTTATGAAAAAATATTCAGAATACATAGGGCGTGAATGGTATGATCTTTATGATGAGAATATATTAAATCGATTATCTAATGAACTATCTAATAAAGGTAAAGTTGTTTTAAAAAATTCAAATGGCAGAGCTGGCGATTCAATTAAGGTTGTTGATCTAGCGACTTTATCAATAAATCAATTGATCCGTATAATTAAAAAGAACAACTATGACTTGTTAGAGGAATACGTATATCAACACAGAGAAATGTCAAAGCTATCTCCTGATAGTCTCAATACTATTAGAGTTATTACTTATAACAATAACAATAAAATTAAAATAATAGGATCAATTATTAGGATTGGTTGTGGAGGAGAAACAGACAACTTGACTACTGGAGGAATCGCCTGCCAAATTAATCAGGATACTGGTATAATAGATAGATCTGGCATATCATTTGATATAAAAAAAAGTAATATTACTACTCATCCCGTTACTGGTGTCAAGCTTATTGGATTTAAAATTCCTTATTGGGAAGAAATACTGTCAATATGCATAAGAGCCGCAAAAAAACAGCCAAGTTTGAAGTCACTTGGCTGGGATGTAGCTGTTACGGAAAAAGGTCCAATTTTAATTGAATCCAATCATGATTGGGGTGCAAGACTTTGGCAAATGTCAAGCGGCAAAGGCTTAAAAAAATATCTATATGACTAAAAACTGATGAATAATATAATCTTTAAACTATATAATTTAATAAGTCGAGGTAAACTAAAAAAAATATTTAACGAAATATCTCGAAATAATAACAACATGATACCATTTGTTGAACATGATATTAAATTATATCTTGAAAAATGGGGTATAAATGAATGCTTGGAGAACTGTCCTATAATGACTAAGTCAGACATTATAAATCACAGAAAAAAGTACAGATCTGATGAAAGGGCAAAAGTGTTTGCTTTTACCGGGGGATCATCAGGCGAATCATTAAAAGTCCCGCTTTCAAAAAACAGGAGTATTATCAGAAAAGCCTCTTTGTCATACTATAATCAGTTGGTTGGGTACCAAATTGGTGATAGGTATCTATTTATTCGAACTAAAAACAGACCTTGGCTATTAAGAAAAATTAGAAATGAATATGTTTTTGTTGTAAAGTCAATGAATTCGAACACGCTTGGACAGGTATCAAGATATATACAGTATAAACAATTAAAATATATTATTGGTTTCCCATCTGTAATCTATGAAATAGCGCAGTATATGAATCAACATAGTATTAATAATAATTATGTCGATGGAATAATTTGTACATCAGAACCAGTCTATCACAATCAGATAACAGAAATAAAAACAGCTTTCAACTGTAAAATACTAGATAGGTATAGCAATGAAGAAGTTGGCATTATTGCACATCAAAGAGAGACAGATGGAGATTTGATTGTAGATAGATTTGGTGTAATTGTAGAAGTTGTAGATCCAAATACACTGCTACCAGTAAAGGAGGGAGAAGAGGGAAAGGTTTTGGTCACTGACTTGAATGCTGATCTGTTTCCTATCATCAGATATGATACTGATGACATAGCAATGGTCTCAAAATACAAAGATGGACAGTTATATTCCTTGAAAAAAGTTATAGGTAGAAACTTCGAGAAAATATACAAACCAGACGGATCAAGAATTTATACTTTATCACTTGGTCCAAGCATTTATTTCCCACTTTCAAAAGCCGGATATTCATGTACATTTCAATTTGCTCAAACAAATATAGATGAATATGAGCTAAGAATTAAACAATCCGTGCAGAAAATACCAAATAAAATAATTATAGAAATAAATAATAGTTTAAAAAAAGAATTAGGCGAGGGTGCTAAAATAAATACTGTAATAGTAGAAGAAATACCGCGTAGAAGATCAGGAAAACAACCAATGTATTTGAATGAGACTAGTCATAAATAGAATTAATACTGATGAAAAGAATTGTAGATCTAGTTATTTCAACAGTTGCGTTAATTATACTGCTACCTCTGTTTATAATAATTTCAGTTGTTACATTAAAATTTATAGGAGCACCCATCTTTTTTTATCAAACGAGACCAGGGAAAGGCAACAAGCCTTTTCAATTGATCAAGTTTAGAACCATGTCTAATGAAGAGGATGAGAATGGGATTCTGCTTTCAAATGAATTAAGAATGACTAAGGTCGGTAACTTTATAAGATCTACAAGTCTCGATGAATTGCCGGAATTGCTAAATGTGATAAGAGGAGAAATGAGTTTAGTAGGCCCCAGGCCTTTGTTAATGGAATACCTTCCTTATTATACTGAGAAACAAGGCCGGAGACATAACGTCATGCCTGGTATAACAGGATGGGCACAAATTAACGGTAGAAATACCCTGGACTGGGAG
>PWNY01000145.1 GCA_003557805.1 Bacteroidales bacterium
ATGGAGGTTTGACATCCTCTGGTCAAGCAGGCGGTTAAATGAAACACCCTGGTCTATCTTGAAATAAACAAGCTTTTCGGGCAGCTCTGAAATGTATGTTGTCCTCAGGTATCCCCATGGGCCTGAAAAAGAGGGACAGTCCTGACCCTGCATACCGGATTTGGCAGCTGCCGTTCCATATGTAAGTAAAGATATGACAACAATAATACAGAAAGATAATATTGCAGGGTATTTAATCCCTTTATGACTTTTACCGGCGGCTAGCATTGTTTTCATATCGCAGCAAAGTTATATAAAATTGGTTCAAAAAATTACAGCAGCAAGCAGCATAACGCTTTCAAAACAATTTGATGCTTTCACCACAACAATATGTATTAATTTTGTAATTATGGAAAAGCTTCTCGGGAAAACAACAGAACAACTGACAGAACTTGCTGCCGCAAGGAAATGGCCTTTGTATACCGGAAAGCAGCTGGCCGAATGGCTGTACCGTCACAAGGTGGATAATGTGGCAGCAATGACCAACATCCCGCTGAAGATACGTGCTGAGATCGAAAAAGAGTTCACAACAGGCAGGAGCCAGCCATTAAGTGTCATGAAATCCCTGGACGGCACAAAAAAATATCTATTCAGGACAGATGGTTCAAATTATATTGAATCGGCCTATATACCCGAAGGACAAAGACACACCCTGTGTGTGTCCTCACAGGCAGGATGCAGGTTTGGCTGCAGTTTCTGTATGACCGGTAAACAGGGTTTTCACGGTCAGCTTGACACTGCTGATATACTGAACCAGGTGTTGAGCATTGAAGAGAGCAGCCTTATTACGAATATCGTTTACATGGGCATGGGTGAACCTCTGGATAACCTTGGGCCAGTGCTTGACAGTATTAAGATACTCACCTCTGATACAGGCATGCAGATGAGCCCCCGGAGAATCACACTGTCAACAATAGGACTTCTGCCCCAAATTGAGGAGTTCCTTGAAAAAAGCAGCTGCCGTATTGCAATAAGTCTTCATTCGCCATTTGAGGATGAGAGGGCGAAAATAGTCCCCGCCGAAAGGGCCCATCCCACAGGCAGGCTTATTGAACTTTTGCGCAACACATCGGCTGACAGGCAAAGGAGGGTGTCATTTGAATATATTGTATTTAAAGGAGTGAATCATAGCAAAAGACATGTAAAGGAATTGGTCAGGCTTTTAAAAGGGATACGCTGCCGTATAAACCTTATTCGCTTCCACCCCTTACCCGGCATTGATCTGAGTCCGCCCACCAATGAGGATATCTTACAGTTCAGGGAGGACCTTGAACAGAACGGGATAAATACCACCATCAGGCGGAGCAGGGGAATGGACATAGAGGCGGCATGCGGTATGCTGTCGGCAAGGCAGATGAAATAGAATGGAATTAGTACCGTTATTTAAAGGGATAGGATACAGAAGAAACATATTGTTTAAGGATGGCAGTACTGGGAAACATAATTAAGGCAGCTCTGGAGATTACCGGTATGGTAATGCCGGACAAATCGCACACCGACTCGCAGAGAAACGTGCTGAAGAACCTTCTTGAAAAGGCATCAGAAACCGGGTTTGGACGCAAATACGGCTTTAGTGATATGTTAAGGCAGAAGGATCCCGCCAGTTTATTTGCCGGGAGGGTACCTTACCACGATTATAATGCCATGTACTCCGGCTGGTGGAAAAAGCAAATGGAACAGGGACTTGCCGATGTAAGCTGGCCAGGCAAGGTGAAATACTATGCCCTAAGCGCCGGAACCACCGGTAAGGAAAGCAAACGCATTCCCATTACTGAGGAAATGCTTGAGTCAATAAGGAAAACAAGCATATTACAGATCCTTGCCACTTCCAATTTTGATTTCCCTGCAGAGTTTTTCCAGAAGGAGATAATGATGCTTGGCAGCACTACCAGGCTAAAAAGGTCAGGTAATCATCTTGAAGGTGAGATAAGCGGTATTGCTGCAGGGAACATTCCATCATGGTTTGAAAGGTTTTACCGTCCTGGCAAGAACATCGCTTCCATAGAGGATTGGGACAAAAGGGTCACGGCTATTGCGAAGGCAGCTCCCGGCTGGGACATTGGCGCAATGGCAGGCATACCCTCATGGAATGAATTGATGTTAAAAAGAGTAATTGAATATAACAAGGCAGACAACATACATGACATATGGCCAAACCTCAGGGTATTTGCCTCCGGCGGTGTTGCATTTGAGCCTTACAGGAAATCATTTGAAAAGCTCCTGGGAAAGCCGATCACTTTTATTGACACATATCTTGCTTCCGAAGGTTTCCTTGCTTACCAGTCAAGACCCGGCAGTAATATGGCCATGACACTGTCAACCAACAGCGGGATCTATTTTGAATTCATCCCTTTCATGGAAGAATACATAGATGATAACGGAAAGGTGCGGCAAGATGCCCCGGCCCTGAGCATCGAAGATGTGGAACAGGGAAAGGAATACATACTGATTATCTCAACTGTTGCCGGCGCCTGGAGGTATATGATAGGTGATACTATCAGGTTCACAGACAAGGAAAGGGCAGAAATTGTAATTACCGGAAGGACAAAGCATTTTTTGAACGTTGTGGGCTCACAGCTTTCGGTTATACAGATGAATAATGCAATGAAGCACCTGGAGGAAGTTTTTGGGCTTAGAATACCAGAATTCACCGTATCAGCTGTTCGCGAGGGAATGGACTACGTGCATCACTGGTATATAGGCGCCGAAGGCAGTGTAGATACAGGAAAGCTCAAGGCAGAACTTGACAGTAAGCTCAGGGAGATCAACAAGGCTTATAAAATGGCAAGGGAAAAAGCCCTGAAGGATATCAGGGTAAGCCTTACCAAACCCGGTATTTTCCATTTGTGGATAGAAAAAAACAAGTCAAAAGGGGGGCAGGTGAAAGTACCAAGGGTAATGAAGGAGGAGGAGTTTCTAAGATGGAAGGAATTTGCCGACAGGAATACATAAGAATCCTACCGCTTACAACCTTAAATTAACCAAACACTTTTAACTTCGCTGCAGCACTTGATTTTTATGTTGTATGATATTATTTTTACGACATAAAAATCGTGCTTTATGTCTGTAAACAGTTACAACCACAATAACTTCCG
>PWNY01000287.1 GCA_003557805.1 Bacteroidales bacterium
CCCCGACAACTGCCGCACCGAAGATCTCTTGCCGCGCTGGCGCACCAAGTCGGTTGCGCGCACCATTGAGGAGATGAGACTCCTCTATCAGCGCTACGGAAAACGTTGCCTAGTTTTCGTGGACCCGTCTTTCAACGTCAGTCCTGCATGGACGGATGCGTTTGCCGAGGCTTTGCTGGCCGAGAAGTGGGACCTGAATTGGTTTTGTTTTGCGCGGGCCGATCACCTGTTGCGCGATGAACGCCTGGGGATCCTTGAGAAGCTTGTTCGGAGTGGTTTGAGGCACATGTGCATCGGGGTCGAACGCGCTGATTCGATCCAACTCAAGCGTTGGAACAAGCGCGGGACAGGCGGCAGCGTTTATCGCGAATTGTTCGACCTCCTCAAGCGGCGCTATCCGGAGGTCTTTCTGCAGGCCACCTTCATAGTGGGAGTACGCGACGAGACCCCGGCGACGATCGAGGCACAGGTCCGTTTCGCGGAAGAGCTCGGGGTGGATCATCCCGCGTTTCATCCGGTGACACCGTTTCCGGGAACCGATTTATTCGATGAGGCCCGCGAAAACGGTTGGCTGGAGCTGACCGACTTTGATCGATACGACCTTATGACAGCCATCATGCCCTCCGAGACGATGTCGCGCCAGGAAATCGACCGGGCGCTCTACGAGGTCAACCGACGCCTCATAGGACCGCGCTGGCTGCTCAAGGGCCTCCTTTCGCGTCACAAGTACCGGCGAGATATGTATCGTTGGTTCTTGATGGTCTCTGCGCAGCTTTTCACCAGCGCGGTTCACGAGCGTCTCAATCCGTTCTCCAAAGCTCCCTATACGAGTCCGTTCGCCCCGCCGTGGTACGAGGACTGAATGACGTTGCCCCAGTATCGAAACACTCAAGATGTCTCGTTTCGCAAGCTGGTGGGAGGGGGTTGTTGCCATGGCCCTGACTAGTGTGCTTGGGCTCCGCCGCGAGCCGCTTGGAGCGGTGGGTGCCTGGATCGCGATTCTCTTGTTTTATGGTGGCGCGCTCGTGGTGCTCTATGTGGCCCAGGGTATGCAACTAAACGGCACCGGCCTCGGACCGGCGAGCGGTGCCGTCGCTCTCGCGATCTTGCTCATCGGTGAACTCTTGCTGAGCCGCACGTTTGAGTTGCAGAGCTTGCTGTGGACCGGCAAAAGATACGTCGGTCGAGGGTTCGTGCTCCTTGGACTGGCCGCGCGTGTGCTGGGGTGGGCAGTAGCCGTTGTAATGTTGATCCACTTGCCGGCGCGCCCGCCGGCCGACACGCCTCAGATTCGCGGAATGGCACCGGAGGTGTGGGGGCATGCCATCCACAGCCTTATCGCGAATCCCTGGCTCACAGCGCTCGTCGTCGTAGGGTGGCTGCTCGTAGTTCACGTCGTCGTAGTGCGCAAGCAAGTCCTGCGTGGAGTGCTATTGATGGCCACTCCTTTGGGAGTGGTCGCTCTTCTGCTCCTCACTTACTATCACGCCTGGCTACCGGGCCCAACAGCAGCGGAGGTGAGCGCCCAGGCTGGAGTTTCAGTACTTTTCGACGCGACGAAGCTGACCGACCCCGCCGAGCGGCAAGTTTGGAGCTACTCCCGCAAGCTGATCGTTTTGGACGATGATCAACACATTTTCGTGAGTTTCGGGGACACGCTGGGCGAGGAGACGAGGCACACCCCCAATGTTTGGCGGATCGATGTCGAGACAGGCGCCTATGAGACGCGGCTCTCCCGGCAGGTACGCGCGTTCGTCCACGTTCCCGACAGAGATTTGTTGTTTATCGCGCCCTGGCACACCTATGACCTCCTGCTCGTTGACCCCGACAGGTTCGAAGAACAAGAACGCATCGGCATACCTCACTATTGGAGTCCCTGGGGCATCGATCCCCCGGATGCGGTAGGAGTCGGCCCGTATGTCTTTTTCTCTCTGGGGCCGTTTGCGGCTCTAGGCGCCACAATCCTTCGTCTGGACACCCGTGACATGGGAACTATCGTGGAGCTAAACTTGGATGAGCACACGCCCATCAAGAGGGGTGATCTCTGCTGTGGGCTCAGTATATCGAGAGACGGCGAGACTCTCTATGTGAACGCCGGGACACGCGGCCACTCATTCATCGCGGTCGTCGATGTCGAGTCGATGAGCGTGAAGGGGTTCGGCCGAACGAACTTTCTCGGTCCCAAGGCCGCTTACGTAGACGGGTCAGTGCCGGGGATCTACAACACGGACGAGATGAGCGGTGCCCTGTGGCGAATGGATCTGGAAACATACGAGATGGAGTTCGTGTGCGATATCCCGCCTCGTTCATTGGTCTACTTCGACAAGTATGATGATCGCCTCGTGATAGTCGACCAACTCGGTGGCCGAGTTCTTCGCGCCCGAATGGACTGCGAGGTGGAGGCGACGTTTGCCGTCGGCCAGCGCCCCAGTGCGGTCTACACGACTCCACGTGGGGTCTATGTCGTGTCAAAAGTGGGAATTCTATTGCTCGAGCGGAACACGCGGAGTGTGGGAGCCGGTGAATGAATTAGCAGCGCAAACCGGTTGTTTCCCGGCTCAACCACTCGTGATTGCCAATAACGGAGCCTTGGTACTCAGGATCGCAAAGCGCTTGGCACGTGCCCCTTGAAGTTAGGCACAAAGGCACCCTCGGCAGCCACAGCGCGATCACGCGAATGGACTCTGTGTCTGCACCAACTCTCGCTTGCGGGAAGGGCGCTGTTACCCTTGTAGACGCTAGCGAGGGAGGGGAGGCTCCGGCTTGGGCGACGGTCGCCAGTTCACACTGTGATTCATCTTGAGTGTCTTTCCGTTGAGCCGCGCAAACAATACGTTTGCACCCATGTAAATACTAGGTAGTCACGAAGGCCGTGTCAACATCATAATCCATAATTCCATAATCTGCGCTGTCGGCCATTCGGCCTCCGGAGCGGTCGTGCGAGGGCGTGGCTTGCAACGACTGTCCCGAGCTGCTTATTCTGGTCGTGCAGGTCCCTCAATCCTCTACCCCATCCGGGATTCGGGAAGCGATGCGGGCACAATTGCGGCGTCACCTTCACCAAATCGATGCTCGACGTAGGCGCTGCGTTTGCCTCCGCTCGATTTGGCTTGTTTCCTTGCACTTGC
>PWNY01000127.1 GCA_003557805.1 Bacteroidales bacterium
AATAACCACAAAAAGCGGGGCGGAGGGTGTTATGAACCTTACCTATTCTGCTTACCACGGCATCCAGAATGTATCCCGTACCCTTGATGTTCTCGATGCAGACCAGTATCGTATGATGATGAATGAAGGTGCACGTAACAGCGGGTTAACCGAGCCCTTCGATCTCGATGAGATACCAAGGCACAATACTGACTGGCAGGACGCACTTTTCCAAAGCAATGTTCCGATAGCAAGTCATGAACTGTCTGTTAACGGGGGTACGGAAAGGTCAACCTATGCTTCTTCACTCTCATTTTTTAGCCAACAGGGTATAATCGGCGCAGAAAAGTCACAGTTTGACAGGCTTACAGCAAGACTGAATACCCGCCACAAGGTGAATGACTATATTAACTTTGGCAACAACCTTGCCTACTCCCACATAATCACAAGAGGTATTGCCAGTAATGCCGCATTCAACAGTGCATTCAACAGTGCATTGAATCTTGATCCCCTTACCCCTGTGTATGAAGAGGACGAAAATATACTCGGCCAGGCACCCTATTCAACCGAGCCGGTCCTGTCTGATGACAAGGGAAGGTATTACGGGATATCCAACCATGTAGGTGCGGAAATTGTCAACCCTCTTGCCCTGCTTGAGATCATGACGGGTGAAACCAGGGTGGATAAGCTTGTAGGTAATGTATTTGGTGAACTTGAGGTTGTTGAAGGCCTGCAGTTCAGGACAAGCCTGGGAATAGACCTTGCATATGTGCTTTCTGACTCACACACACCTTTGTATTACCTTAACGGTGCCCAGTTAAATACCGAAAAAACAAATGTCTCCAAAAATATTGACAGGTATTTTACCTGGCAGTTTGAAAATACAGCATCATATACAAGGAGTATTGATGATCATAACTTTTCAGTGCTTGTGGGAACGACCGCAAGGAAAACAAACTTTGAAAACCTATACGGCTTCAATGCCGATGTTGACGTGAGCGACCCAAACCATGTATACCTCAACATGGCTACCGATACTGTATGGGTTGCAACCGGCGGTGCAAACCATTCGGCCCTGTTGTCAGGTTTTGGGAGGATAACCTATGACTATCAAAGCAGGTATGCATTCAATGCAACTATCCGCAGGGACGGGTCGTCAAAATTTGGACCCAATAACCGTTATGGTACATTCCCATCACTTGGGGTTACCTGGATGATCAGCGAGGAGAATTTCTTCCCGGATCTTGGACCCTTAGAGGTGATAAAATTAAGAGCATCCTGGGGGATCAACGGTAACCAGGAGATTGGAGACTATCAGTTTATTTCAACTATCGACAGAAGCAGGGGGTATATTTTTGGCGGAGGAAGAGCATTTGGAGCATCCCCTTCATTCATTGCCAATGAGGACATAAGGTGGGAGGAGTCAGAGCAGATAGACATTGCCATTGACTTTGGAGCCTTTGATAACAGGCTGACCGGTACAGTTGACTATTATATCAAAACAACCAGCGGCCTGCTTGAGGTTATCCCCATCCCCGGACATGTGGGCAATGCCCCTCCGTTTGCCAATGTCGGAAGTGTTGAGAACAGGGGAGTTGAGATGTCACTTAACTGGAGGCACTACGAAAGAGACATTCGCTATTCAATAGGAGTGAATGCAGCTTACAACCAGAACAAAATGACCAAAATAGGAAATGAACAGGGAGTATTGCCAGGTGCAACCTGGGCCGTTGCAGGAATGGTAACACGGGCCGAACTTGGCCTGCCCATTGGTTATTTCTGGGGCTTTAAAACAGACGGTATATTTCAGAATATGAATGAGGTTTACCAGCATGTAAACCAGGACGGGAAACTCCTCCAGCCAAATGCGAGGCCCGGTGATGTTCGTTTTGTGGATTTAAATGGTGACGGGGTGATAAATGCGGATGACAGGACCATGATAGGTAATCCAACACCTGCATGGACATTTGGCATGAATGCGAACTTCGAGTACAGGCAGTTTGACCTTGGCTTTTTATTTATTGGTAGCTATGGTAACGACATCTTTAACGGTATACAAAGAAGAGACCTGCGTTACACAAACCGTACCGCGGATATACTTGACCGTTGGACCGGTGAGGGAACTTCCAACACTGTTCCCAGGTATGCATGGATCGATCCCAATAACAATGACAGGATATCCGATCTGTACATTGAGGATGGCTCATTTTTGAGGCTGAAAAACCTGCAGGTAGGATACACCCTTCCTTCCAGCTTTCTTAACAGAATAAGGGCTTCCAGCTGGAGGTTTTATATATCTGCCGAGAATCTGTTTACTCTGACCAGGTACACAGGTGCTGACCCTGAAATTGGTGCCATGACATCATTCGACATTGGTATTGACAGGGGTGTTTACCCCCAGGCAAGAACCTTCAGACTTGGTACAAGTATTATGTTCTAACATATAAAGACAATGGTTATGAAGAGATTAACAATAAAGTCCCTGAAAGTATTACTGATTGTATTTTTATTCAATTCATGCAGTGATGATTTTCTGGAGCTCAAACCACTGGATCAGGAGGTCAGCTCAAATTTCTACCGTACGGAGGAGCAGGCCTACCAGGCCCTTGTAGCCATCTATGATGTGCTTACTTATCAATCAAGCCCGGGAATCAGCTGGGCACCTTTTCTGACTGTTGCCGACGTATTATCGGATGATGCATTCGGAGGTGGCTCAGATGCTAATGACGGCTTCGATTTTAACCAGTTGAACAACCATGATATTTCAACTACAAATCCCGTGGTGCATGCAACCTGGATAAAGAATTACATTGGTGTCTACAGGGCCAATTTGTTCCTGGAGGTAATCGATGATATTGAAGCTTCGGATGATTTCAAGAACAGGACCAGTGCCGAGGCAAAATTTATGAGGGCGTATTTTTATTTTGAACAGGTCCGCTTCTTTGAAAATATCCCATTGCTTATCAATACCCTCAGTGGTCCGTCTGAATACGACCAGGAGCAAAACACCCCCGCAGAGGTCTATGACCAGATAGCACAGGACCTGGTGGAGGCAATCGAATATCTTCCAGAAAACGTGCCTTCCAATGAGGCAGGAAGGATCACAAAATGGGCAGCCCAGGGATTGCTTGCAAGGGTGTTCCTGTTTTATAACGGGGTTTATGGTGAAAACCTCAATGCGGGTAATACTGTAGTCGACAGGTCATTTGTGCTTGGGCATCTTGAAGATCTTATAGCAAACAGCGGCCACGACCTGTTTGATGATTATTCACAGAACTTCAGCCTTTCCGGTGAGTTTGGTAAAGAGTCTGTATTTGAGATTTCGCATGGTGATACCCCGCCCTGGTGGGACTGGAATTATGTTCGTGGCGGTAATGGTAACCTTGCTGCCCAGATGCAGGGACCCAGGGTCACCGGTTCAAGTAACTGGAACAGGGGCTGGAGTTTTGGTACTGTAAGCCACAAACTTGCTGAATTTTTAAAGGATGATCCCCGTTTCGAATATACTATCCTAACAGAAGAGGAGTTGGATGGGAACCTGACTGAGGGGTACCAGCATACCGGATACTTTTCAAATAAGTACAGCTCTGATGCTGAACACTGGGGCTCAGGTGGCCAATTTGAGCTTAACCGTACATGTAATTTCAGGGTCATTCGCTTTTCCGATGTTCTGCTTATGGCCGCTGAACTTGATAGTCCGAACAAACAGGAATACCTGGACAGGGTAAGGGCAAGGGTTGGGCTTGATCCTGTTCCCGCAACACTTGAAAACATATACAAAGAGAGAAGACTTGAACTTTCCCTTGAGGGCATACGCTATTTTGACCTTTTAAGAAGAGGAGTGGATTATGCCAACCAGGAATTGACACACAGCGGGATCAGGGGACCAAATTATATCGGGGACCAGCAGATATTTGACGTGAACTTCAATACGGCCACGCGGGGATTTCTTCCAATACCCCAGACTGAGATTGACCTGTCGGCCGGTACGTTTGATCAAAATGACGGATACTAATATTGAAGATTATTTCTGTTTAGTTGCAGTTGGTATGGCTGGTTGTTATTTATGATTGTTGGGTGTTGGTAACGGGTAGGGCAATTGCTATTGCCTTACCCGTTTGAAAGAGTTGATTGATCACCGGTCATTCACTGGTATTTATTACCTGCAATTCTCCCTGTTATCACATAAAAAAAAGAAAAATATGAATAGGTTAATAATTAAATAATGACCAGAAAGACCTTTACCGTATTAATAAGCCTGATTGTCGCCCTGGGTGGCTTTCTGCTTGGGTTTGACAGTGCAGTTATCTCCGGTGCCACCCCGTTTTACCGTGAAACTTTCGGACTTAACACCGGGTCAATGTTGATCGGGTTTTCAGTAAGCTCACTGATACTAGGTGCCATAATTGGTAATATATCAGCCGGTAAACTTGCAGATCATTTTGGCCGAAGGAAGGTTTTGATGTTTACGGCTCTGCTTTTCGCAATAAGTGCAATAAGTACGGCCCTTGCAGTTAATATAACGACCTTTTTGGTGGCAAGAATTGTTGGAGGCCTTGGTGTGGGAATGGCCATTCTGGTTGCTCCCATGTACATTGCTGAAATTGCTCCCCGTGAACTGCGAGGGAAGCTGGTGACTTTCAATCAGCTGAATATTGTACTGGGAATTTCCATAGCATACTTTTCCAACTACTACTTTCAGCAGACAATTGCCGATGCTGATCTGAAATGGCGGGTGATGCTGGGAGTGGAGGCCGTGCCTGCATTGTTATACCTGTTGTTGCTCTTCCTTGTGCCACGAAGCCCCAGGTGGTTGATGCAGAAAGGGAAACATGAAGAGGCCATGATAGTTCTGAAAAGGATTCAAGGCCCTGACCGGTCACTTACCGTGTATAATGAAATTGACAACAGCCTGAAGGAGGAGCTTAACAAAGACAAGGCCCGCTGGTCGGACGTATTTTCAAAGCGTATGAAGCTTGTGCTGATTAT
The DNA here is from genome assembly GCA_003557805.1 of Bacteroidales bacterium. Lineage (GTDB taxonomy): Bacteria > Bacteroidota > Bacteroidia > Bacteroidales > UBA7960 > PUPG01. The sequence goes on from PWNY01000127.1 coordinate 4,969, forward strand.
TGGCTTTGGAATTGCATTCTTTCAGCAGATTACCGGGATAAATGCCATCTTCTACTACGCACCCATGATATTTGAAATGGCCGGAGGGGGCAAGGATGCTGCATTTTTGCAGGCTGCTATCCTTGGGGTAACCAATGTGGTGATGACCGTGGTGGCCATGTTCCTGATTGACAGCCTGGGTCGAAAACCGCTCCTGTATATAGGAGCATCCGGCATATGCATTTCACTGGCAATTGTGGGGTTTTCATTTTACAATGCAAAATATAATATCGATGAAGCAAGCCTTGCATCACTCAATGCAGAGGTTGTTGAAATGGGGGTGGACCCGGCTCATCTGTCCAACCTGGAAAAGCTGCAGGAACTTCAAAACAGTGTGTTTGTAAATGAAGTGGCCTTCTTTAGCCTTGTAAGGGAGAAAGTTGGTCAGGATACATACAACAGCTTTAAGGAGATCATTTTGAAGCACTCCATTAGCATCAATTCCGTATGGGTGCTGGTAGGATTGCTGATGTTTGTTGCCTCTTTTGCAATTTCAATGGGGCCTGTGATGTGGGCCCTGCTCTCTGAGATATTTCCCAATAAGCTGCGTGGCCTGGCAATTTCCGTAATGGGTTTCTGGAATTCAATAGTGAGCTTTTCGGTTGCGACGTTATTCCCGGTGCAGCTGGAGTATATGGGATCCAGCAATACATACCTTATATATTCCTTCTTTGGTCTTTTAACGCTTCTATTTGTTTGGAGGTTTGTGCCCGAAACCAAAGGTAAATCGCTGGAGGAGCTGGAAAAGAAACTGATTAAATAAAGTTTCGCATCAGATAAAACAATTAATAAACTCAAAATACAAAAACTTAAAACCTGAGAAATGAAAACCCAAAAGATCATAGCTCTTGTATTCGTGGCAATTACAATGTTTGCATGCGATACGGCACAGGAACCCGAAAGCAGCTATATTTCAAAAGGCCCTTCAAAGGTTGAAGTGCGCAATGTGGACGGTAACTACCGTCTTTTCGTAAATGGTGAAGAGTTCTATGTAAAAGGCGCGGGTTGTGAATTCGGCCCCTGTCACCTGGTAGCGGATTATGGCGGAAACTCGATCCGGACCTGGCGTACAGATAACGGGCAACGTTCCGGCCTTGAAGTGCTTGATGACGCCTATGAAAATGGCCTGATGGTGATGATGGGCCTTGATGTGGCCCGTGAGCGTCATGGTTTTGATTACGATGATGCTGATGCTGTTGCTGACCAGCTGGACCGGTTACGAGAGGAAGTAATTGAACTGAAGGATCACCCTGCCCTTCTTGGATGGGGAATAGGAAACGAACTCAATCTTCACTATACCAACCCGAGGGTTTGGGATGCCGTGAACGATATTGCCAGGATGATAAAGGAGGTTGACGGGAACCATGTAACTACCACAATGCTGGCTGGTATTGGCCCGAATGAAGTTGAGTATATCAGGGACAACTGCCCGGATATAGACTTTCTGTCGGTACAGATGTACGGTGAGATCATAAACCTGCAGCAGTACCTTGATAATGCCGGTTACGACGGGCCTTATCTTGTTACAGAATGGGGCGCAACAGGCCATTGGGAGATGCCTGAGACCGAGTGGGGCAGACCAATTGAACAAACCTCCAGTGAAAAGGCAGATGCTATAAAGGAGCGTTATAAGAAGGTTATTCTTGAGGATCAGGCTAACTGCATGGGATCATACGTGTTTTTGTGGGGGCAAAAACAGGAGCGCACTCCATCCTGGTATGGACTGTTTACCGAAGATGGCGAGAAAACTGAGGCGATCAACGTCATGGAATACTTATGGACTGGAGAATGGCCGGAGAATATAGCACCCAGGGTACACGACATAACAATAGAGGGTCATGGTGGTCGCTTTGATAATGTTATGCTTTCAGCCGGTGGTGAGTATACTGCGATTATAAGTGTTGAGCATCCTGATAAGGAAATTCTTTCTGTAAGGGCTGAAATAATGCCTGAACCACAGGAGCTGAGCGAGGGAGGTGATTTTGAACCGCGTCCACAAAGTATTGAAGGACTTATACTATCTGCCGGTGTGTCTGAGGTGATTTTTAATGCACCGGCCGAAAGTGGTGAATACCGCCTTCTGGTTTATGTGACGGATAATGATAATAATGCAGGAACTGTGAATATCCCTTTTCTTGTACATTGAATTAGGCTTTAAATTTTTCTACCATTCAATTGGCATGTTGTTTTTGGTTGGAAGCTGCGGCCCGCCCCTGCGGAAGTTTCTTATAACGTCCGCTCCCGGCGGGCTGGCAGTAATTTAGAATCTATACAACTAAATTTTAAAAGCAAAGTATATGTCCAGGCTGCCTTCCTATATAGCACAACAACAACTTCACCTTAGTGAAAATGAGCCCTCTGCCTGTCTGACCGGGATAGACGGGGAGAGCTTTTTTTGTATTGCAGATTATGACAGGATGGCTCCTTTTTTGATGAGCATAGTAAGCAGCAGCGATCTTTGGATGTACCTTTCAAGCAGCGGAGGGCTTACTGCTGGCCGTTGCAATTACAATAATTCACTTTTCCCTTATGAAACTGATGATAAAATACACAGGGTATCTTCTCACACAGGACCCAGAACAATTATAAGGCTTAGAAAGGATCATGGGTTGTTGATATGGGAACCGTTTTCAGACCGTTACAAAGGAGTTTACAGGATAAAAAGGGAGATACTTAAAAACCGGGCAGGAAATAAAATAATTTTCAGGGAATACAATGAGGATATTATGCTCCGCTTCAGCTATTGCTGGATGAGTAGCGATAAACTTGGCTGGATTAGGAAGAGCACAATAGAGAACCTTTCAGGCAAAACAGCGGAGCTTGATGTCACTGATGGACTGCAGAACATTCTACCATGGGGTATAAGCCGGGAAAGCCAGAGCATGATGAGTACTTTGATGGATGCATACAAGATAGCGGAATTGCTTCCAGGTAACAGGATTGCCCTTTTTCGTATGTCTTCAATACCAGTGGACCGGGCCGAGCCGAATGAAGCACTGCGTGTCAACACAGTATGGCATCATGGATTTGAAACTCCCGTGGTTTTGCTTTCCGGCAAGCAGCTGGAGGAAATAGCCGGTGGAAGGGATTTGCAAACAGAGGAGAGGGTGTTTGGTACAAGCACTTCGTTTTTTCTGCATGACTCACTCTTTGTCAGCCCGCAAGCCGGAAAGACCTGGTATATATGTGCAGATGTGGCAAAGGACAGCTGTGGTATAGTGGCCCTGCAAAACCTGATCGGAAGGAACAGGGAAAAAATTACAGGGCTTATTGAAAAAAGTACTGAGGAAAGTGCGAACAAGCTGGAACAGCTGGTCTTTTTGGCTGACGGAGTACAAAATACCGCTGACACCAGAAATGATAACAGGCATTTTGCCAATGTGATGTTCAACATTATGCGTGGCGGAGTTTTTAAAGATGAGTATAATATAGATATTGATGACTTTCTTGATCATCTTTATACATCAAATAAGGCTGTTTATAAAAAGTATAAAGGCAGTTTTAAGGAGCTTGGCAGGCGTGTTAACCTGGAGGAGCTAACAGGGTTTTCAAAGCATATTGGAAACACAGACCTGATTCGCCTGACCTATGAATACCTTCCCCTGAGCTTCAGCCGGCGGCACGGGGATCCCAGCAGGCCTTGGAACTATTTCGAGATACGCATGAAGGATCCAGATGGTAAAGCTTCATTAAATTACCAGGGGAACTGGCGTGACATCTTTCAGAACTGGGAGACACTTGCCTTTTCCTTTCCTGGATTTTTACCCGGTATGATATGCCGTTTTTTGAATGCGTCGACAGCAGATGGTTACAATCCATACAGGCTTACAAGGGAAGGATTTGAGTGGGAAGAACCCGACCCTGACAACCCCTGGGCATATATTGGTTACTGGGGTGATCACCAGATCATATATTTACTTAGGCTGCTTGAGTTGTACGAAAAGTTTTTCCCGGGCAAGATCCTTGAGAATTTTAGGAGTAATATTTTTGTTTATGCCCATGTGCCTTACAGGATCAAGAATTACAATGAGATTCTTGCCAACCCCCGCGACACCATCATCTTTGATCACGATCTGCATTCAGAACTCCTGGGAATGCATGGGGAAACAGGCGCTGACGGCAAGCTAGTATATAGTAAAGGCAGCATTGTCAGGGCATCATTTACTGAAAAAATATTGGTGAGCCTGCTTACCAAGCTTAGCAACTTAGTTCCGGATGGCGGTATATGGCTTAACACCCAAAGGCCCGAGTGGAATGATGCAAACAATGCACTGGTAGGCAATGGGGCATCTATGGTCACCCTTTACCAGTTGAGGCGTTTTGTTGCGTTCTTGTTAAAGATTTATCAGGAAACCAGTCTCGAAAAACTTTCTGTTTCACCTGAAATACTTGACTTTTTGCAGGATATTGCGAAGGTGTTTAAAAAACACAGGCAGCATACCGGCAATGGGTTTTCTGATAAGAGCCGCAGAGCCTTTACCGACCAGCTCTCATTGGCGGGAGAGAAATACAGAAACAGGGTGTACAATGGCCTAAGCGGTTCATCAGTGACAATTGAAAGGGAAAGCCTTCTTGAGTTTTTAACAACTTCCATGGAGTACCTGGATCATGGTATTATTGCAGGGCAAAGGAAAGACGGCCTTTACCATTCATACAACCTGCTTGACTTTTCCGAAAACAGCCTGAAAGTCAAACCCCTGCAGCTCATGCTGGAGGGACAGGCAGCCATAATTGGCAGTGGCCTGCTCAATCCACGTCAGATACTTAAGCTGCTGGATTCACTTTTTACAAGTGATCTGTATTGCAAAAAGCGGCAAAGCTTTATGCTCTATCCCTTTCCTGGCATCCCTGCTTTTCTTGAAAAGAACATTATTCCAGGGGATAAGGTGAAAAGTTCAAAATTACTCACAAGGCTTGCTGAATCTGATAATCCGGACATTATTCTAAAGGATGAAAATGGTGAGTTTCATTTCCAGGCGGACCTAAGGAACGAATCACATCTTTTAGAGGCCCTTAATGAACTTCCCGGCAAGGGTTTTGACCAGGAACTTGTTAATTCTGAAGCAGGGGCTGTACTGGAAATATATGAAAGCGTATTTAAGCATGCTGCTTTCACCGGGCGCTCTGGTTCCTTCTTTAAGTATGAAGGGCTGGGATCTATATACTGGCATATGGTGTCCAAGCTACTTCTTGCACTGGGGGAGAATATTGCGGAGATTGCCGCAGAGGATCCAGGGCATGAGGCTTTAGGCAACTTAAAAGCCTATTATTATAACATCAAAAAAGGGATAGGACTGCATAAAGAACCATCCGATTACGGTGCTTTCCCGACCGATCCATACTCCCATACTCCTTCCATGATGGGGGCCCAGCAGCCAGGTCTCACAGGGCAGGTAAAAGAAGATGTGTTAAGCAGGTTCAATGAACTTGGACTGACGGTAAAAGGTGGGAAAATAAGATTTTTACCTGTGCTTTTACAAAAGAGCGACTTTAATCACAAAGAAGAACTGCAATACAGTTTTTGCAATACCAGAATAATATACAGGAAGACCGAACAGCCTTATGTAGAGGTGCTTTTTGCAGGGGAAAAGGCAGGCAGGTCTTTTACAGGTTCTTATGAGCTTAATAAAGATGTTTCGGAAAATATCTTTCTTCGCAAAGGACGCGTTGCCGGTCTTACTGTTGGATTACCCCTTGAAGAGTAAGCGGCTGGTATTGCTTTTATCCAGGCTAACTGCTTGTGAAAAAAATTATAAATAGGCAAGTTAATAACGGCTGCCGCCTGATTTAATCTTTTCGGCTTGCTTAACTGTTTTAAGAAAAATTCATAGATTTATATTGTTGGTGATTACCTGGTTTGGTCATGATCCGGCAAAACTGCGGTTTTACGTTTATCGAATTGCCACGACCGCTGTTTCCGGAAAAACCAGTGAGATTTACCGGTTATGTAGCTGGTAGCGATAATAATCGGAAATATCTATAGCGCCGCTTTGTAAATATATAAGATATGGATGCCAGCCGTAAATATATGTCAAGACCGGGCAGGTCATTGCTACCCGGAGCTTATGATATTAAAAAGATATGGAACCCATCATGGTTTCAGGGTAACAGAAGGTACAGGAACTATTTCGAGGGATGGTACATAAAAATGGTAAGCAGGGAGCAGGACGAGGCATGGGCACTGATCCCGGGTATTTCCCTTAACGATAAGGATAAACATGCCTTTGTACAGGTGATTGACGGAATAAGGGGTGATACAAGGTATTACCGTTTCCCTTTGGAAGCATTCAGCTATTCAAGAAAAGGTTTTTTTGTAAAGGTCGGGAGCAATAGTTTTTCCTCCTCTTCGGTTGAGTATTGCCTGGAAGACAATACAGGCAGAATTGAGGGAAAGGCATCCTTTAGTGAGCATTTATCATACAGGGCAAGCCTTTTAAGGCCAGGTATTATGGGCTGGTACCGTTATGTGCCCTTCATGGAGTGCTACCATGGTGTTGTAAGCCTTGATAACAAGGTAGAAGGTTACCTTGTGGCAGATGGAAATAAGAGGGTGGATTTTGACCCTGGCAGGGGTTACATTGAAAAGGACTGGGGAAGGTCAATGCCAGGGTCATGGGTGTGGATGCAGTCCAATCACTTTGAACAAAAAGCTGTCTCCTTTATGTTATCAGTTGCCAGGATCCCATGGCTTGGCAGCTCTTTCACCGGCTTTCTTGGTTTTTTGACCCTGGATGGCCGCAGAATCGATTTTGCAACTTATACAGGAGCCAGGATAGACAACATTGAGAAAGGAGATGGATTTATAAGCATTAAGATCTCGGGTAGCGGGTTTAAGTTAAATATCCTGGGGAAGAAAGTAATTACCGGGAATTCAAAGGGTGCCCTGAAAGCACCGGTTAGGGGGGAGATGAGCAGGGTTATACACGAAAACCTCAACTCGGTGATAGATATTGCCTTAACCGGTAAAAACGGAGAAACAATATTTCAGGGCTCAGGGAAAAATGCCGGACTTGAAATTGTTGAATGATGCGGGTTTGTTTAACAAAGCTGGTTGAATTTTTTTAGTGTCAATAAAAACTGATCTATTATGAAAAATGTATATGTGATTTTAATTGCGATCGCAGCAGCCATTGCTCTGTTTTCCTGCGCCGGTCCAGGTAACGGCTCAGATGAAGTTGCCGGCGGGACACTCATTGTTAGCAGTAAAAGCGGCGATGATGTTTACTTTATTGACCGCCTCAGCGGGGAGACCCTCCTGGTATTGCCT
>PWNY01000067.1 GCA_003557805.1 Bacteroidales bacterium
CCACCTATCAATACAATGCAGGTGTTGATATGGGGCTGTTTAACGACCGCATTGAGATTAGTATCGATTATTATTATAACCATACCAAAGACCTACTGTTCAGCCGTCCGATTTCATATACTTCCGGGTATGGCAGCATAACCTCCAATATTGGTGAACTGGAGAACAGGGGTGTTGAATTGAGCCTTACTACGGTCAACTTCGACAATGGAGAATTTTCCTGGTCCACATCATTTAACTTAAGCCGTAACCGCAACAAGGTGCTCTCACTGTACAACGATCAGCCCCTTGACAACCTTGGCCGGGGAAGCAACAGCGTGAGGGTTGGAGAACCATTAGGGATATTCTATGGTTATAAAAGCCTTGGTGTTGACCCGTCAACAGGTGATATAGTATTCGCAGATATTGACGGTGACGGCCGCATTACCTCAGATGACCGCACCAGGATAGGCGACCCCAATCCGGACTTCACCGGTGGCTTTACAAACCGTTTAAATTACAGGAACTTTGAACTGAGCCTTTTCCTGCAGTTTTCTTACGGAAACGATATCTTTAATGGCACCAGGATATATATTGAGTCAATGAAAGGCTCGGACAACCAGACAACTGCGGTTTTACGCAGGTGGCAGCAGCCAGGCGATGAGACGGACATTCCGCGTGCCACGGAGCTGGATCCGAACAACAACAACAGGATTTCATCAAGGTTTATTGAAGACGGCTCTTACCTCAGGGTTAAAAACCTTAGCCTATCATACAGGCTTGGCCATGGTGTGGCCGACCGCATAGGCGTGAGAAGTGCCAGGATTTTCATAACCGGCCAGAACCTGCTGACTTTTACAAACTACAGCGGTATGGACCCGGAGGTTAACTATGCCGGGCCATCTGATGTCGTGATGGGAACCGACTTCTTTACCCACCCGCAGGTACGCTCGGTGTCGCTTGGTGTTAATTTGGAGATATAAACTGAAAAAAGATATAAAATGAAAAACTCAGCATTCCTTTTTCTTTTTGCCATATTGCTGGTAACTGCCTGCGACGTGCTTGACGTGGATCCCTACCACAGCATTCCTGCTGATGAGGCAGTACGGAGCAAAAATGACGTAATTAGTGCAATCAACGGAACATATGCCTCTTTACAGTCAGCGGGGTATTATGGGCGCAATTACATAGTTGCCGGTGATCTTTCTGCCGACAATCTCGAATGGACCGGAACAACAGCCGGATACAACCAGATGGACAACAACAGCATACTTGCAGACAACGTGATCGTCGAAGGTATCTGGAGCAGCATATATACCACTATCAGCAGGGCAAACAATCTAATTGCGCAGTTACCCATTGTAGATGATATTACTGAAACTGAGCGGAATGAGTTTATGGCAGAGCTGCTGTTTATGAGGGCACTGGGGCACTTCGACCTTGCAAGGATGTTCGGTCCTGTGCCGGTGCGTACCTCTCCGGCCGATGCTACTGACGAGGGGCTTAATGCTCCCCGCCAGCCGTTAAACGTGGTTTACTCCCAGATCTTTGAAGATCTGGAGTTTGCAAAGGACCATATACGGCAGGACAATATCAGGGGCCTTGCTTCAAGAGCGTCAGCACTTGCTCTTCTGGCCCGCACAAAGCTCTATTACTACAGTATAACTGGCCAGGAAATCCTTCTTGAAGAGGCAGCCGGATATGCAGGCCAGGTAATTGAGGAGTTTGGCCTGTCTCTTGAGCCATCTTTTGTAGACCTGTTCTCAGATACACCTAACAGCGAGTCCATCTTTGAAGTGGACTTTACAGAACAGGACAGGAACCGCCTCGCAGAGTATTTTTTCCCCACCTCCCTTAGCGGCAGGCGCGAGTTTGCTCCGACAGAAGAGCTGTTTGATGCCTTTTCAGGGCATGATATAAGAAGAGATGCCTCGATAGCATCTGATGGGACCAACCTCTACTGCATTAAATACAGCGACATAGAGACCGGTGCGGATAATGTTTATGTGCTTAGACTGGCGGAGATGTACCTTATCCGGGCGGAATCCTATGCTTTGCTCGGGGTGTCGCTTGACCAGGCCCGTGACGACATAAATGCAATAAGGCTGAGGGCGGGGCTGCAGGATATTCAGACTACGGATCCCGCCCTGCTGCTTGACCATGTTGCCGAAATGAGGCAGCTGGAGTTTGCTTTTGAGGGGCACCGGTGGTTTGATCTGGTAAGGACATCAAGAGCGGTTGAGGAACTGGAGACGCTGCATGAAGAGTGCAGGATGCTTTTCCCGATACCGCTGGGAGAGCTGTTAACAAATTTTCATGAAGGGATGTACCAGAATGATTGTTATTAGTCTTTCAAAAAAATGAGCGTTTAACAAAAAATGAAGAATTCATGAAAACCAGGCATATAAAATATACAAACAATATGGTGTTGATAATGTTGCTGGCATTGTCTTCTGCCCTTTTAATGAAATCGTGTTCGGAAGAAGAGATAAGTATTCCTGCTCCAAGCACGCAGGCTGACTTTACTTACAGTACGGAGATGATTACAGATGAGGAGAGCGGGGAGATCCACTATGTCGTAAGCTTTGAGAACAAATCTCTGGAAGCAGCCGGGTATCATTGGGACTTTGGCAACGGAAACACATCTAACGAAGAGAACCCGGTTGAAATCTATACAACTGACGGGGTCTATGAGGTGGTTCTCACGGTAGAACCCCAAAGGGAGCTACATTACAACAACCTTGTAAAAACCGAGCGCCTTTCTCTGGTATCTACCATTTTTGAGGAAGGTTTTGATGACCCTGCCCTTGAAGAGGATTTTCCTCCGGAAGGCTGGTTGCTAATAGACCTGGATGGTGACGGTCATAACTGGTACTGGGATTACTTTGGTGATGAATACTACATAATGTCGGACTCCTGGTTATCTTCTACCGGCGAAGTCCTTGAACCGGACAACTGGATAATAACACCGGAGATAGATCTCAGCGAGGTTGAAGGCGCGGCTCTTGAATTTGAAGTAACACCGAGAGCATCAGGACCTGAGTTCAGGACAGAGAATTACAGCGTACTTGTGTCAGTATCGGGAACAGACCCTGATGATTTTGAGACAATTTACACCGAAAGGCTGCAGCCGGAAATGGAAAAC
>PWNY01000153.1 GCA_003557805.1 Bacteroidales bacterium
GCACCGTTCATGCAGAACAGAACGCCATAGCACAGGCCGCAAGGCTGGGTATCAGCATTGCCGGGGCCACTATTTACTGCCGCATGACCCCCTGCAGGGTCTGCGCTATGCTGATAATAAACTGCGGTATAAAAAGGGTGGTATGCGAAAAGAAATACCACGCAGGCACCGAATCTGAAAAAATGTTTGCAGAGGCCGGGGTAAAGCTGGAATACTTCACTGATGAGGTACTAAATTACAAGGACCAGCAGGCCCCGTCACTTTCCAGCAGGCAGTAGCCGGGTCACTGCCCCTGCTCATACTCCCTGTTAAGGGCCTCAAGCACCTCGGCTGTTATATCATGGTCAGGCCTTGCATAAAGAATACCCCCTCCCCTTACATAGCCAAGGATAAAGTCATATCCTTTCTCCCGGTTGTAGCGCTCAAGGAAATCACCTATCTTGTCAAGCAGTTCAGTGTTCATTTCAAACTCTCTCAAAGAAAGTCTCTCCCTGTAGGTGTCACTCAGCTGGAACAGGTCCTGCTGCCTCTGCATCAGCTCCTGTTCACGCATCTGCGCATCTTCCATCGAGATACTGCCCCTCTGGATATCCGACTGGAAACGCTCAACATCTGCCTGAAAGTTCCTCTGCCTCCTTTCCAGGTCACTTTCGAGCCTCCTTTGTTCCGACTCCATTTCAGCCCTCATCTCAATGGCAAGCAGATACTCATCCAGCAGGACATCATTGTCAACATAGGCAATTGCATTGAACGCATCATCTATCCTGCGTTCGACATCCGCCGCGTCAAGGATATCGCCATTTGCTGCGGCATCATCACCTGACACTTTTGAAAAGTGCAGGGCATAAAGTGCCAGAAGCCCAAGGAAAAGAACAATGTTGATTATCATGCCACGGCCCGGACCGGCAAAATTTTTTACAGAGCCGCTTTCATTTACCGGCCCTTTTTTCTGTTCTGTCATAGTAAAAGTTTAATATTAATTACCCATTTCAGACATAAAGCGAATACGCATCAGCCTGATCTCCTCTTCAGAGAACTCATCCTCTCCAAGCTCCTCCAGTGCCTTCTCATATGAATCTGTCTCTGCAGTCTTGAAATAGTCAAATATCTCCTCCTGTTTGTCAAGGTCGACCACCTCGTTTATGTAATATTTTATATCAATCTTGGTTCCAGATGCCACAATACTCTCCAGCTCGTGCAGCAGCTCATCAAAGTCAAGCCCTTTGGCCTCGGCAAGGTCCTCAAGCGACACCTTTCGGTCAATGTTCTTGATCAGGTAAACCTTCAGTCCCGATTTATTAACGACTGACTTTACAACCATGTCCATCGGCCGCTCTATCTCGTTCTCGCTGACATACCTGCTTATCAGCTCCACGAATGGCCTTCCGAACCTTTCGGCCTTGCCGGATCCCACACCGGTTATCTGCTTGAGTTCATCCAGCTTTATAGGGTACTGTATTGCCATATCCTCCAGTGAAGGATCCTGGAAAATGACAAAAGGCGGAAGGTTGTGCTTCCTGGCAATCTGCTTTCTTAAATCCTTCAAAAGCGAGAACAGAACCTTATCGGTGGCACTTGTCTTCTGGGTCATTCCTGCAATGCTGTCCTCATCCTCCGGACTATCGTAATCATGGTCCTTGCTCATCTTGACCGATTTGGGCTTTTTTAGAAAATCCCTGCCATCATCGGTCAGCTTCAGTGTTCCGTAGTCCTCAATGTCCTTTTCCAGCAGCCTCTCTATAAGGCTCTGCCTTAAAACGGCATACCAGAACTTCTGGTCCTTGTCCGCACCCTTTCCAAAAACCTCCAACTTATTGTGCTTGCAGGATTTTACGGTTGTGGTACTTTTTCCCATTAGTATGTTTATTATGTGTTTCGGTTTGAACAATTCCTTAACCGCCAAAACGGTCTCTAAAAGCAGGCAAATATATTCTTTTCCTTCAAATTTTTCCTTAGGGTTCAAACAATTATCACACGACCCGCAATTTTCCTTCCCGTAAATCTCCCCAAAGTAGTTCAGCAGCGTCTTTCTCCTGCATATTGAAGACTCCGCATATGCAACTGCCTCCATCAGCAACTGCATACCTATTTCCTGCTCCGCAACCGGTTTCCCCTTGAGGAACTTTTCCATCTTCTGAATGTCATCGTAAGAATAGAAGGCAATGCAGTTGCCTTCACCGCCGTCCCTGCCGGCCCTTCCGGTCTCCTGGTAGTAAGCCTCCAGGCTCTTGGGAAAGTCATGATGCAGTACATAGCGCACATCGGGTTTATCAATACCCATGCCGAATGCTATCGTGGCCACTATCACCTCAGCATCCTCCATCAGGAACTTATCCTGGTTTGAGACCCTTACGGCTGAGTCAAGCCCAGCATGATAAGGCAGTGCCCTTATACCATTGACCTGCAGGGTGGCTGCAAGCTCCTCTACCTTCTTCCTGCTAAGACAGTATATAATACCTGACTTACCTTCCTGGGACTTTACATAGCGGATTATTTCACGGGTAATTTCCTTTGTCTTGGGTCTTACCTCATAATAGAGGTTCGGCCTGTTGAATGAGGATATAAAACGTACCGCTTCCATCATGCGCAGGTTCTTCTGTATATCCTGCTGTACCTTTGGCGTTGCAGTCGCGGTAAGGGCTATTATCGGCACCTTCTCATCCAGCGCCTCTATAATGGGCCTGAGCCGGCGGTACTCCGGCCTGAAATCATGACCCCATTCAGAGATACAGTGTGCCTCATCAATCGCAAAGAAGGAGATGTCAATATTCTTGAGGAACTCAACGTTCTCCTCCTTGGTGAGGGATTCCGGGGCAACGTACAGGAGCTTGGTAAGGCCGGCGTTCATGTCACTTTTTACCTGCGTCACCTCTGCCCTGCTCAGCGAGGAGTTGAGCACGTGGGCAATACCATCGTAGGTGGCAAAGTTGCGTATTGCATCCACCTGGTTCTTCATAAGTGCAATAAGGGGCGAGACCACGATGGCAGTTCCATTACCGATCAGGGCAGGGAGCTGGTAGCACATTGACTTGCCGCCCCCTGTTGGCATTATCACAAAGGTATCATTGCCCTTTAACAGGCATTGCACTATTGCTTCCTGATCCCCCTTAAA
>PWNY01000384.1 GCA_003557805.1 Bacteroidales bacterium
CTCTATTTATCCTGGTTTTATTGGGCTGCAATAGTTCTGACTCTGAACGCAATCAGAAAACAATTATACTTGCTCATGCCATGCATCTTACTCATCCCGTTTCCATTGCAATGGAGTCTATGGCTGAGTATCTGGATGAGTATTCTAATGGAAAATTGAATATGGTAATATACCCTGCCGGTCAGCTTGGTGGCGAAAGGGAGCTTCTGGAACTAATACAAATCGGAACTATTGGCATGACCAAAGTTTCTGCGGGGTCGCTCGAAAATATCGTACCCGAGATGCGCGTTTTTAGCCTGCCTTATCTTTTTCGGGATAAAGAACATATGGAACATGTTTTATGGGGTGAAATTGGGGAAGAACTTTTAGAAACCGGTACAAAATATCGCTTAAAAGGTATAGCTTATTATGATGCCGGCAGCCGAAGTTTTTATTCTGTAGACAGGCCCATACACTCCCCGGAAGACCTCAGAGGTATGAAAATCCGGGTCATGCCAAGTGCAATGGCCACGATGTTCATCAGAACCTATAATGCATCGCCCACTCCGCTTGCCTATGGTGAGCTGTACACCGCCTTCCAGGGAGGCATTGTAGATGCCGCAGAAAATAATCCGCCGAGCTTTTACACATCCAGGCATTATGAAGTTTGCAACTATTACATCCTAAATGAGCATACTACCATCCCCGATGTACTGGTACTTGGCACTCACGTTTGGGATAATCTTACCGAACAGGAACAGAAATGGCTGCAAAGAGCCGTGGATGATTCGGTTGAACTGCAACGGGTACTTTGGGAAGAATCTGTTGAAGAATCTTACCGAATAGTACAGGAAGCCGGTGTAGAAATTATTAATCCGGATATTGAACCCTTCCGCGAGCACTCCCGCCCGCTGTATGAAAGCTTCAGAAACAATACCCCCGAACTCTACCGCTGGGTAGAGCGTATTCAGCAAGCGGCCGAATAAGGAAACTGTCAACTTCAAACATTTTAACTAACCGTGCGAAAAATTATTGATACTGCTGTTCGGAACACTCTCGTTTTTTTAATGGGCTTGTTGGTGATTGTGGTTGTATGGCAGGTTTTTTCCAGCTACATCCTCAATGCGCCCAGCACCTTTACCGATGAACTGGCACGCTTTCTTTTGATTTGGGTTAGCCTTCTGGGTGCTGCTTATTTTTCCGGCAAAAACCAGCATATTGCTATAAACACACTTCCTGAGCGCCTTAATCCGGCCAACCGTAAACGCCTGAACATCACCATCAATGTGATTATAATTATGTTTGTAAGCTGCGTTTTTGTGATTGGAGCAGCGCAGCTTGTATGGGCAACTTTTACCTTCATGCAGATTACACCGTCCCTTCAGATCCCCATGGCGGTTGTCTACAGTATTGGACCAATAAGCGGGTTTTTGATTATCTACTACAAACTAACCGATATCCTGGAAATTATGCGATCATCTCCCGAGCAAGTTGAGGAGGAGCAGCCTTTCGACCGGGAAGAATTTACAGGATCTATTTAAAACAAACGCCCTATGGGATTACTTGAGATACTGATACTTGTACTAAGTTTCCTCATTTTGCTGGCCATCGGGGTGCCAGTGGCATGGACACTGGGCATTGCCAGTGTGCTAACCATATTGTTCTCACTCGAAACAATGACGGCTTTTACAACCATGGCCCAGCAGGTTCTCGTCAGCCTGGACAGCTTTACCCTACTGGCCATTCCATTTTTCATTCTTGCCGGGCAACTCATGAACAAAGGAGGAATTGCCACCCGGCTGATTGACTTTGCCAAAGACCTGATCGGCTCGCTGCCCGGTGGGCTTGCCCATATTAATGTGGTTGCAGCCATGCTTTTTGGGGCTATTGCCGGCTCTTCGGTTGCAGCAGCCTCTGCTATTGGCAGTATCCTTGGGCCACGTATGGAGAAGGAAGGCTACACCAAAGAGTTTGGGGCTGCTATTAATATTACATCCTCAACCATGGGACTCATCATTCCACCCTCAAACATTCTGATTGTCTATTCCCTGGCCAGCGGTGGCACTTCAATTGCCGCCCTGTTTATTGCCGGTTATATTCCGGGAATTTTAACCGGGTTGATACTGATGGGAGTAGCAGCGGTATGGGCATTGCGAATGAATTTTCCTGTAGGTGAACGAAGCTCAATGAAAGCAACCGTGCGCTCGTTTATGCGTGCCTTTCCAAGTCTTCTTTTGCTGATTATTGTAATCGGCGGAATTGTAATAGGTATCTTTACAGCCACTGAAGCCGCAGCGATTGCCGTGGTTTATACCCTTGGTCTGGCTTTTGTCTATCGCGAAATTACTGTTAAGGATCTGCCAGATGTACTTATGGGTGCAGTTCAGACAACATCTATAGTTATGTTACTCATTGCCACTTCCATCAGTATGTCGTGGGTAATGTCTTTCGGGCATATTCCCCATTCCATCAGTGAGGCGATGTTATCTCTGAGCGATAACAAAATTGTGATTCTGCTGATTATCAACCTGCTGTTGCTCTTTGTAGGTATGTTCATGGACATCACCCCTGCGGTTTTGATCTTTACCCCCATCTTTTTGCCAGTGGTACTTGAGTTGGGCATCGACCCGGTTCATTTCGGTATCATTATGATTATGAATCTCTGTATTGGAATTTGCACCCCACCTGTTGGTACCCTTCTTTTTGTAGGAGTGAGTGTGGCCGGAACTACCATTGAAAAGGTGATTAAACCACTGTTGCCATTATTTATCGCAATGATAATAACCCTGTTATTAGTCACCTTCTGGGAAGACTTAAGCCTGGCTCTGCCACGCTTGTTTGACTTGATGTAACTGAAATCTAATGAAAGTTTAATGTCGGATTTTTAAGAATCCTTTATCATTCTTTCAACCCCCAGTTCCAGGCCGGTAATTTCGGCTAAGCCCTTCATTCGCCCAAGAAGCGGGTAACCAGGGTTGTAAGCATGCTCTACGTCTGACAGTATCTGTAGTCCATGATCTACCCGCATCGGCATAGCGGTATCTTCCTGCCCCGCCTTAATCCGTCTGTTCTGTTCAATTAACAACTTCTTCAATATTTCAAACATATCCACTCTACCATCAATATGTCCGGATTCGTAGAAATCGAGATTATCACAGAGATTTGTATTTCTTAAATGAACAAACTGGATTCGATTTGAAAAACGTGTTACAATTTCTTCGAGATTATTCTCTGGATTTACACTTAATGATCCTGTGCAAAACGTAAGTCCATTCGCAGGAGATTGAACGCAATTTGTAATCCACTCAATATCTTCGAGGTTGCTTACAATTCTGGGGAGGCCCAAAACCGGCCTTGGAGGATCATCTGGATGAATTGCAAAACGAACTCCCGCTTTCTCTGCTTCAGGTATAATTCTCTCTAAAAAATATTTCAGAAATTCTCGCAATTTGGCTTTGTCTATACCCTTATAAAGAGATAATAACTCTTTAAAGCTTCTAATCGGATCAGTTTCACCATCCAGTTTCAGGCCATCGACAAAACCCTGAGTTTTCAAAATGATATTTTCGACAAGAATCTTTTTATCATCAGATGTTAACTCTTTACCAATGGCCAAAGCTTTTTCTACAACATCTGATAGATACTCATTTTTTGCTTCTTCGCGCTTCAACATAAAAATTTCGAATGCTACAAAGCGTGCGTAATCGAAATATAGAGAATAGGTCCCATTTGGTTTATTATAATTAAGGTCCGTTCTAATCCAATCAATCACCGGCATAAAGTTGTAGCAAATTGTATCTATACCACATGTTCCTAAATTCCTGATACTCTGAATATAGTTGTCGATCAACAGGTCTCTGTTTTCACCACCAAATTTAATCTCTTCATGAACAGGAAGGCTTTCTACAACCGACCATGCCATTCCTTTTTCTTCAATTATTTTTTTTGTATTGAGGATTTCTGGTTTCTTCCAAATCTCTCCTTTCGGAATATGATGTAGGGAGGTGACAATACCCTCTACACCTATTTGCCGTAAATCGTCAAGTCGAATTTGATCTTTTTCTCCAAACCAACGCCATGTTTTTTGTAAAGCCATATTCAAAGTGCAAGCTTTTAATTATTGGTTTTGAATTGATCAGCTTAAAATCCTATTGAATTTCCTCCATCTACGGGTAAATTTACGCCGGTTATAAAGCTCGATGCATCAGATGCAAGATATGCGGCGGCATATGCTACATCTTCCGGGGTACCCAGTTTTTGCAAAGGTGTTCTCGACAGTACTTTTTCCTTGCGGGCTGGATCTGAATTAAATGCGGTATGTAGCATAGGGGATTCAATAAAACCCGGTGCAATTGCATTTACACGAACGCCTTTAGGAGAAAGATCTACAGCCAGCGATCGGGTGAGTCCTAAAACTCCGGCTTTGGATGCTGAGTATGCGATTACTTTTGGAATACCATAAATAGCTGCCATCGATGTTATATTAATGATCGACCCCTTATTACGCTTCACCATCCGCTTTCCCATTTCACGAGACATAGCGAATAAGCCGTTAAGATTTGTCTGCAAAATATGATTAAATTCATTATCAGTCGTATCTAGAACGTACTTTTTTAAATTTATCCCTGCATTATTTACAAGAATATCAATGGGCCCAAACTTTTGTTCTACTGTTTCAACGAAATCGGGTATTGATTCTAATTTCGTAACATCATTCACTACATAATCAGCCCGCCCTGTTAATTTTTCGCATGCCGATTTAAGAACTTTTTCTCTGCGGCCTGTTATAATCACTTTGCAATTCATATCGGCAAATACGCGGGCTATTCCAAAACCCAATCCTGTGCCTCCACCCGTTATGACAGCAATTTTTTCGGTGAGATCAAAATGAGAATGTTTCATATTTTATATTTTAACAGAACTTTTTTTGTTAATAGCTTACGATTCTTGTTCACTTGTAAAATTCTAACTTTACATCTACCTGATTGATCGGCTTTTTGAGTAAGCTTGAGTCGTTAAGTAATATTTTGTTTCCAGGTTAGTACGTTCCCAATCCGGAAGTGCACCTGCATTCAGAGCATGTAAATAGCGTTCAGTTACTCTTGTAAAATGCTCTTCATGGGTTTCAACAAATTCATCGGGTATATTAATCTTCCAGCCTAAGTCTGTATACTCGGCAGATAACCCGGGAAACTGGTCACTCAAGTTATCAATGGCGCTGTTCAAGATATCCTCAAACTGTTCCTGATTGGCCGATTCGGTTGATTCCACGTAGAGAGTAGCTACAAAATCCTGTTCAATGTCCTGATGAATAATGAGATTTGCCAGTGTTCCTCTCATGATTGAATAATGGGTGTCTCCACCGTCAGGATTGGTAAAGCCCCACTGCGCTGACACCTTGCCATACACATCTCTGGCTTTAAATATAAATTCGCCGTTGGCAACCATATTTAATACCGTATCAGCAACTACATCATCCATCAAATAATTGGGGAAATCTTCTGCGCCGGTAATCAGTTCGAACTGTGAGCGGGTAAGTTCGGTATTCCAAACCCTTGCATCTACAACCTCAACCCCATCATCCTCAAGTCTGTAGTCAATGGGTTCTTCAGGGAAAGATTGCCAGAGAACCAGGTCAACGAGATGGGTGGTCACATCCACTATAGTCTCCCCTTGCTGGTTCACATCAAAAAACCATTCAGGGCGAACAAGTGTTTCACCGGCCACTGTTTTATAGAAAAAGTGCACACTCTCTTTTACAATAGCGGGTTCATCCGGGCTTCCGGGCACCATTTCTCCAAACAGTTCGCTTTGCCGGGAAAGCTCCTTCTGCAGAATACTGGTAATCTCATGCCTCTCGGTCATCATATCATTGACTACCAGACCCTGTTCGTCCGCTGCAGCCAAGGCATCAACAAGAACTGAAAATTGCTCTGGGTGAATAATCATGGGCTTATCAGACAATACATTAATTCTGTTGTCAATTGCCTGATTGATATATTCAATTTTTCTGGCATTATTCCCTGCCACCATCATTACATTCCCGGGCTTCTCTTCAATCATCCGGCTTAAATAGTCTTCGCCGGTATATACTTCCGGGTTCCAGTTCGTGGGGTTTTCGGACCGATTATTGAACTGGTTGACCATATTCAGATAGGAATCGAGTTCGCTTCCGCCAGGCGCATACACATAGACGTTTGGATCAACCTGAGGGTAATCATGCATATGAATCAAACCGGCATGAAAATGGCCGGGGTTTAAATTGATAAGACGTACATCATAATCAGTTGTGGTTTCCTGTTGGCACGATATCAGTGCAAATATTAGCAGTGTGTAAAAAAAATACTCAACCTTCATGTTTTTGTATTATTTAGGCCTGCCAATGAGCAATTAAATCCAAAAATGGTAACTGGTGGGCCGGCCTTTGATTTGTAAATTTTAATGTTCAATCATTCCCAGCTTCAAATAAATCAGGGACCTGTATAAATGCTATATCCTTAACGCCGGAACTTGCGATAGTTTATAGGGATACCTCTGTGGCCTTGATAGCATTGCATTGGCTTCGTCATCGTTTTTGAAGCGTTCGTTTACGGGATCCCAATAGAGTTTGCGTGGTAACTTCATCGCAATATGAGCTATCAGACAGGCTGTTGCTGAGCGATGCGCAATTTCTGGTGGAGCGGCTGTTTTTTCACGTGTTTTAATGCAGTTTATCCAGTTTGCGTGCTGCTCTTCTCCTTTATACAATTGTATTTCATTTGGGCCTATTTCAGAATCAAGAATTGCACGACTGCTGGCCTGCAGGGGGCCGCTCGTCACTTCTCCGGTATCTGGATCATCATCGGTTACCGGACCGCCGCCCCTGGTAACAAATATCCATCCTTCATCACCTTCAAACCGTATACCATTGGGAAAGTCTCCGGATATAAACATTCTAATATCATTCGCATATTTTGCTTCTACACGGAAATCTCCATGCACATTCCACAATCCGTCATAATTCGGATCATCAGTAGGAAATTCGGCTTCCGCTTCGATTTCCAGCGGACCGGTATATTCGGTACCCATTCCCCAATGTGCGGTGTCTACGTGGTGGGTTCCCCAGCCGGTTATCATTCCCGCGGAAAATTGTTCGATGCGAAGCCATCCCGGACGGCCATAACCCTGCTGCGGATGCACTCTTTGCTCGGTGTATTGCTGGTGTGGAGTGGTACCTAACCACGCATCATAATCAAAATGATCGGGCACAGGCATCGGAATTGGATCACCACCGGCCGGATCGCCGGGCAAACCAACTTGTACAGTATGCAATTGCCCGATTCTTCCATTTCTCACCAATTCACAAGCACGGCGGAAATGCGGCCAGGGTGTATCGCCCCTCTGCTGGCTTCCTAATTGAAACACCGTACCAGTGCGATGCAGAATATTACTCATAATCCTGCCTTCTTCAACCGTAAGTGAAAGAGGTTTCTCCATATAGATATCTTTACCTGCCAGTGCAGCTTCCACACAAGGCAACAAATGTGCATGATCCGGAGTGCTGATAATGACAGCATCAATATCGGATTGTACCAGCAACTCCCTGTAGTCCTGATACATTTTAACATCCACATAATTCTCGCTCCCTTTGTTTTCAGCATACCATTCTTGCACCAGTTGCTTGCCTTCTTGCATTCGCTTGCGGTCTACATCACATACCGCAACCATACGCACATCTTCATTATCCATGGTACGCGGCATGTTGTGCCCACGCGCAATTCGGCCACAGCCAATTTGAGCTACATTAATTTTGTTACTCGGTGCATTTTTACCAAAAACTGTTGAGGGTACGATTGATGGAGCAATAAACAATCCTGCCGTTCCAAATAATGAGGTCTTCAGGTAGTTACGCCTGCTCATTCCTGTTTTTTTATTTTGCTTAGTCATAATGCCTGGATCTTTTTTCGTTTTGTATTTTTGAAATTGATTTGACCTGCGTTGGATTATGTTAATTATGGAGTAATTTTTATGAGAAAGAATAACTCCCCATTATCAAAGGGGATTTAGGGGGATGTCTCCCCTAACAATGGGGACTACCCCTCAACATCTCTCCGCCAGCCGGCGGAAGACTTTTATTGCTCAGATCTATAGTTTCCCATACAATTAAACATGTTGATTATTCGCTTTTAAATTCATCATAGTAGCCAGAGATTCCAGCTTCATCGGGGCTTCCAGTGTGAACTACTACCCGGTATGACAGGTTAACTGCATCCCCTTTTCCCATAAATGTACCGGCATCTTCATCCTCCGGCCAGTAGATTGGAGTGGGAGAGAAAAACCCGTAATCGCGCGTAAACCAAGGGGCTTCGGGCCAATCATTACTGGGATGTTGCATAATGGTCATCCCCTCATATCTGCCACCTCGTTCTCCATAGTACGAAATCCAGGGAGATCTGACTCCAAAAGTCCCGTCCTCACCCTCATCGCCGGCGGCATTCACCATTGTACCGCCATTGATCACTGCAAGGTCAGGATCCATTCTTCCGCTAAACAGGGAGTGATTATTTCGTCTGATGGTTACATCGTGCAGGGGCAGTAAACTGATTTCAAAATCAATGATATAAATCTCATCCCCGGGTGAACTGATGATAATTCTTCGGCTATCTTTGATGGGGGATTCCGCATCGGGCCGAACCCAAATACATTCATCCGTAATAACCACCCGGGAACCGTTGTTTTCCTCAATTTGGGTATTTACTGATAAAATCTGACCGCGATCGAGCCCTTCCTGCCAATAATTGCCACCATTCACAAAATCGAGGCCAAAAAAGAGTGAGCTGTGGTGCGGAAAGTTACTGTTACGTTTTGAGGTTACACTGGCACCAGACGGCCCGTTTACCGGATAGAAAAATGGATATTTTTCATTTTCAGAAAAGGTATAACTGGTGAAAAAACGCCCATCAACATAGACATCAATTTTCGAGCCAATTTTTTCTGCGGTAATGGTTGATTGAGCTTCTACTGGCTCAGTGAATGGCAAAATCAACAAAAAGATTATTAGCAGAGTTATTAAGTAATTTATATTTTTCAACATACGAGATATCTTCTTATGATTATTAGTAAAAACAAACAAGGTGTTTAACCTGATAACTATAATTTGATTTTTAGTTTACCGGGGTGATTTGAATGCTGGTTGGATGCGCAAAATTGCTCCAGTAGAGATTCGCTTCCTCTTCACTGATGCGTCCATCATAAACAAATATTCGATACTTTAACGAATAACTGTTGCCATAATCCAGATCCCAGTCTCTGTCCTGCGCAGGATTGAAGTTGATAAATACATTTTCAATGCCCTGGTTTGCACCCACCGGCCAGATGCGTAGCTGTTCGGGATAATTGAAGTTGGCAGGATTCGTCATAAACAAAATACCGGACGTTCCTTGTTCCACATCCGAAATTCCGTTCACATCAATCCAGCGCGCCCTGGTTGCATTGGCATCGCTTTTGTCGAATCCTTCTGATGTGAGCAGGTCCGTGTTATCATCATTCCACTTTTCAGTTGCGCGCAGACTGAACCCCTGGTACCTGTACTCCTTAATCGTAATTCCATCCTCAGTTGCGGGATTCAGGGTAGACGTAAAATCGATCATCCAGACGTTTTGATCCGGATCAACATTCCAGATATTCACTTCCCACTGTTCGGTGATTGCCACTTTTCCACCGGAGCTGTCTGTCAAGTCTATATGATCGTGCACCGATTTAAATCCTCCATAAACAATGCCTTCATGCCGTTCTGCGATCTGTTTTGCTCGTACGGTGCCTTTTCTATCTCCAAGGTTCCAAAAGTCTACCTGCCTGCCTTCAAAATCGGTTTGGGTCCAGGGATTCCAGATTCCATAATGGTGGTAATGATCCGATGGCTGGATTCTACTCAGAACCTCCCCGCCCGGCGACCAAATTGGGTGAATGTATCCGCCCCGTTTAAAAATCTCATCTACACCATCGGGAACATCCATTTCGGTGTACCTGTAGTTCAACACCGGTTTATCAGCCATAGTAAACAGCAGGCTGTTTCCATCGTCCTCAACAGAAATTCCCGGTTTAGCCGGTGCATCCGCCTGATCAGGATGGACAACTTTAAGAACATAATTTCTGGTGGTTCCCGGTTCGGTTCGACCGTCCAATATCCAGGCCAATTGTGCGGGGTTACCCGGTTTTAATTGAGAATTCACCAGTATTTCATGCCCATCGGTTGTTTCATAGAGCTGCAAAACCCCTTCGTGCAACTTTAGCTGAATCCCCTGCAGGCTTTTGTTTACCGGTGCATTATAATATTTCAATTCTCCGGACTTTACAGTAATTTCGGCAATTTCCGATGATTCCTGAGCAAAACTTATATCAGAAAACAGGCCCTCAGCAGACATGAAAAGGATAATGGTCGAAACAATAAAAATATGTAAACGGTAAAATTGTTGAAGCATGAGGTCAACCAAGAGTTAATTTTAAAGTTTAGTCTATTATTTCGAACGAGACAAATTTATCCCGGTTTAAGAGGGTTGATGGTCTTTTAATAGGACCTTTGATTCTTTTTCAACGAATAACTGCTCCATGGGAATGCTTTTCATTAAAGGGCGGTGATTCTTCACCTGACAACACAAAATTTCGTTAATGGCTCTGAAGTGATAATCCGACCGACCCCATTTATCTATGATTTGAGTGTTCACTGAATGTACATGTCCACGATCGAACCCTTCCTGCCAGTAGTTGCCGCCATTAACAAAATCGGCTCCAAAAAACAGTGTGCTGTGGTGAGAAAATTTGCTTTTACCTTTTGACATTACAATTGCACCAGATGGTCCGTTCACCGGATAGAAGAACGGGTATTTTTCATTTTCAGAAAATGTATAACTCGTAAAAAACCTGCCATCAAAATAGACATCAATCTTTGACCCAATTTTTTCTGCTGCTATGATCGATTGAGCCTGTACCGTTTCAGCGGCTGGCAACAGTGTCAAAAGCTGCAACGGACAAACTTTATACTAATATTCTTTTAAATCTGGTTGATATTTATCACATAATCACTCTAAAACTATAAGAAAAGAGAGAATAAAAACAAATATTTTTTTCATTATCTTTCTTTTTACGTGTTTTTAATTTTCTTTTTATTTTTATAATTGTTTCACTTAGTATATTCTGCTAAGTTGGTGATAGCGGATCAACAATAGAGTTTGACACTATATATTTTTACGAAATACCAAATTAGACCAATTAGCAAGTTAATCAGCTGAAGAATGAACCATAAATATTTAAATATTCCTGACAACTTTCTTTACGAGCATAACGGGCACCACACGGCCAAAGAGATTGAATTACAGCCGGAACTCTGGAAACATGTGCACGACCAGATATTCACCGAAAAAAATCAAATACAGGCTTTTCTATCTCCCCTCCTCGGCTTAGATGATCTGAATATTGTACTTACAGGTGCCGGGAGTTCAGCATTTATCGGTTTTACCGTAAAGAATAATGTAGCTAAACAATTCAGAAAAAACACAAGAGCTATTCCCACAACTACTCTTGTCACCCACTTTCAAAGTGAAATAGACACCGACAAACCGGTTCTGTTTATTTCTTTTGCACGGTCGGGCAACAGCCCCGAAAGTATAGCTGTTGTAGATTTGGCCGAAAATTACTGTAAAGAGAGTTATCACATTGCCATTACCTGCAATGCAAACGGTGACCTTGCAAACCGAATGGGAAAGATGGAAAACGGTTTCAGCATTGAACTACCGCCCGAAACTGAAGACAAAGGCCTTGCCATGACGGGCAGCTATACAAGCATGATGCTGATAGCATTTTTACTGCCATCTGTAGTAAAAAACCAGACAAATACAGATTGGGTTGAAGAGGTGTCTGCTGCGGCTTCATCGGTGCTGTCAAACCACTCTGGATTTTTGAAAGAGCTGGCTGAAGTTCCGTTTGACAGAATAATTTTTCTCGGCTCCGGGCCACTTTTGGGAATTGCAGAAGAATCTCACCTGAAAGTACAGGAGCTGTGTGATGGTATTGTGATCGGGAAGTTCGATTCTTTTTTAGGATTCCGGCACGGGCCTAAGGCTATTGTAAACAAAGACTCCATTCTGGTCAGTCTTTTCTCTTCGGATGATTATGTCTTTCAGTATGAAAAAGATCTGACAGAACAAATTATTCTGGGCAGAGAAGTGATGAAGGTTGTCGGGGTTTTTCCTGATGAACAGAA
>PWNY01000336.1 GCA_003557805.1 Bacteroidales bacterium
ATATAACAAGCTTTGTTGATGACAACGGCAAAAAACACGAGCTTGTTTGCAATGAAAGATATTACGTGCCCAGTGAAATAACATGGCTGCTCAAATCATTGGGATATAAAAATATTGAGATCTTCGCAGCAAGGCTGGGGACATTTTCCCGTGATCACAGCCTCGGCACCGGTGATTACGAAATGCTGGTGATAGCGGTCAAAAACCAAGAATATTCATAAAACAATGACCTACAGACACTACGGTAACATAGGGGATGTCTGGAAGCACCTGGTGCTGTGCGAACTACTTACAGGAACAGATGTTAAGACATACATCGAGACAAATTCAGCATATTATGCCTATAAACTTGACAATACCCCCGGACAGAAATACGGTATAGGTTATTTTTCTGAAAATGCACACCTGGGTGAAAAGCTTCAAAAGTCAAGTTATTACGGTTTAATAGAACCATGTCTTGCAAAAGGCAACTACCCAGGATCACCTGCACAGGCCATGATGCTGCTTGGGAAAAAAGAGTGCAATTTCATTTTTTTTGACACAGACAGTGCCGCCCTGGAATCCCTCAGAACAGGCGCAAAAAAACTTGGGCTTTCAGACAGGATAAAGACCAGCAACACTGATTCAACAGCCGGTTTTCCTAAGATGATACCCGAGCTTGATGAAAACAGCTTTGTCCATATAGATCCTTACCTTATAAATAAACCCGGTGATAATGGCAATACTTATATGGATGTTTTTACCGAAGCTGCCCGCAAAGGAATTACCTGCATGATGTGGTATGGCTTCAGAACGCTTAATGAAAAAAGGGAGCTAAACAGGCTAATACTTAAAAACAGGCCTAAATTCATAAATCAGACAAGCCTTTGTATTGAAATTATACTGAAAGGGATCAGGGAAAATTACATTCCCTTTAACCCCGGGGTAATGGGATGCGGGGTCCTGATCTCCGGCCCTGGCAGAATACCCTCAGAGAAAATCGGGGATTATGCCAGCCTTTTGACCGTAATATACAAGAATGCAGTTTTTACCGGAAGCAGAGGCAAGCAATACAATGCTGCACTTTACAGCGAAAAAATCATATAATACTGGAAACCATTATTTACTGTACATCCAGACAGGAAAACAGCGTGCTATTAAGTATCCCGGAATTAAAAACAGAATGAATGGACAATTATAAAACAACCAGGTCAAATCACAAAACCAGAAGAAGATCATTACTGTCATACTTCTCTCTGTGGATAGCATGTTATGCAGTGCTCAGCAGCGGTGGGTGCCTTTATGCACAGTTTGTGGTAAGCATTGAAAGCGGTGTGCCCTTCCAGACATATAATGAGGTTGGGATCCCCAATGAGACAGGCACCCGTTTTGACCTTGTCAAGGACTTTGAAACTGACGGAATGGTTATCCCGCTGAGGGTAAGGCTTGAATACAAATTTTCAAAGAAAAACCAACTGATGTTACTTTATGCACCGCTATCGGTCAGCTATATATCGGATATCCCGTTCGATATCAGGTTTATGGATACAGATTTTTCAAGCGGTCAGACAGTTGAGGCACTCTATAAATTTAACAGCTACCGCCTTACTTACAGAAGGCTTTTTTCTGTTTCAGGCGAGGATCTGCAAATCGGGGCGGGACTTACGGCCAAGATAAGGGATGCCAGGGTTCAACTGAGCAGCGGTCAGTTAACAGACAAAAAGGATGATTTTGGTTTTGTCCCTCTTATACACCTGTTCGCCACCTACAGGTTTGGCGACTGGCAGGCGGTTTTTGAAGCCGACGGGCTGGCAGGGGGGCCGGGACGGGCTTTCGATATTTACTCCGGAATTGGAAGAAACCTGGGGAACAACTTCATGCTTAAGGTAGGATACCGCCTTCTCGAAGGGGGTGCTGATGTAAGGGACGTATACAACTTCACCCTTATACATTTTGCTTCAGCCGGTATTGAGATAAAGTTTTAACTCATATAAAACCTGGGTTAAACAAGTAAGTTGACGTCCTAAAATGGACACCAGCAGTGCTACAATCTGTGTTTTTCGTTGAATACTTTTCTTCTTTTTATCCTTTTTTTGAAAAAAAGATAAAGAGATATCATCAGGGCTGCAAGCCAAACATAAAGGGTCAGGGAATCGGCTGCAGAGGCAGATATGTTTATCCCGAGCAGGCGATCCAGAATATACTGCACGTATGAAGTGGGCAGGCCATATTTTCCCAGTGAATGTAACACATTCCAGTGCCACTGGGTAAGCGGGCAAAAACCCATGCCGTAAAATATCCCCAGTATGAACCACGATCCCCCGGTAAGTAAAACACAGATAAGGTGTGCCAGCCTGAGCCTGCGGTGAATCCACCCGAACATTATAAACAGTATAAGCAGTGAGTGGAATATCACAAAAAAAATATCCAATATGTATAAAACAAGGTCCGGCATAATTATTATACAATGCAAAATGCTTGCCATACAATATCCTTACCCTGCTGCTTTATTGTCAGAATGACCTGAAAAGCATCAGGGCGCCCAGGGCCATAACAAGTGCAGCGAACACATACCTTATCCCTCCCTCCTTTTTCTCCGGCTTAATATGAACCAGCAGTCTTGGGCCCAGGAAAGCCCCCGCGGCAGCACCGGAGCCCAGTAACAATATCAGCTGAGGGTCAATCTCTCCAACAACCAGGTGACCACCAAAACCTGATATTGCATTAATAAGCACAATAAGTACCGATGTACCGATGACCAGCCTTACAGGGAACTGTAATATGAACAATGCAGCCAGCACGGGTGCTGTACCGCTTGTGCCAAACAGCCCCGCGGCAGCTCCTGATACAAGCCCGAAAAAAAGGATAAGTGGTACATTCCTGCCCTCTATATCCCCAATCGTCCTGGGAGGTGCAGCAATACCGCCAGAGGCAGATATTTTAGGAATACGCAGGCTCAACAAGCCCAGGATAATGCAATACACACCAAATGTCCTGACAAGTACGGTGGTGCCAATGATGCTGGTAGTCCAGGAGCCGGCCAGGGCCCCTGCTATTCCCGCAGTACCAAATATAAAAGCGACCGGCAGGTTTATATTGTTTCGCCTGTAATGTGCAACTGATCCGAT
>PWNY01000369.1 GCA_003557805.1 Bacteroidales bacterium
ATTCCGAACAGAGTCGTTAAGCCTGCCAGCGCAGATGGTACTGGGACCTCCCGGGAGAGTATGTCGTCGCCGGATACTTACAAGGGTCCGTACTTAATAACAGTGCGGGCCTTTTTTTGTGTCTTACTTTTCGCTGCACTTCTTTTCTTCTATTTTTCCGTCCATTTATTGTTCGTAACTGAACACCCCTGTCCGTAGTTGAACAGGCTGTTCGTGTAGTTTGGGCTGTGTAATAAACATATTATCAGCACTATGAGTTGCAGGGTACTGTTTTTGATAATTTGTATACATGATCAGCGATCATATAGAATTGGTTTAGGTAGTTACAAACATCAGAAACACATAAAAAATGGTAAAGCATCTGGTAAAATTCAGCTTCAGGGCCTTAAGGCGCCAGGGATCATACGTGGCTATAAATGTGTTCGGTCTTGCAATAGGTATAGCCTGCAGCCTGATCATCGCCCTCTTTATTATCCATGAATTAAGCTACGATAAATATCATGAGGATCATGAAAGGATATACCGTATAGGTTTGTTCGGCAGGTTCAGTGGTCAGGAGGTAAAGGCAGCCTATACCCCTTCTCCGATGGGTGCCGCTATGCTTAATGACTTTCCCGAGGTCGAGAGCTTTTTGCGCATGAACATCTGGGATGAAACTGTAATTCAGTGGGGAGATGAGTTCTTCCATGAAACCAATTATATTGAGGCAGATTCCACATTTTTTGACTTCTTCTCAATACCACTGCTGAGGGGGAACAAAGAGACCGTCCTTACAGAGCCGTATACGGTTGTTCTGACTGAATCCGCTGCCGGCAGGATATTTGGAGATACTGACCCTGTCGGTGAAATGATAAGGGTGGGTTCATACCAGAACAGCTTCAGGGTAACCGGAGTGATGGAAGATGTTCCCGAGGCGACCCATTTTGACGCCGGTATGGTAGGTTCATTTGCCAGCAACCCGAGATATAATGAAGAGACCTGGACTTCAAACAGCTTTTTCACATACGTAAAGCTTCATCCTGAAGCAGACCCACAGTCGGTTGTGGATGGTTTTGAACATCTTCTCATAACTTATGTCGGGCCGGAGCTATACCGCTACATGGGAATAACTGTTGAAGAGTTCCTTGGCCAGGGCAATGAATATAACTACTTTCTGCAGCCCCTTGCGGGAATTCATCTCGACCCGAGTGTAGAGCAGCACCAGAAGCCTGCAAATGACCCGAAGTATCTATGGATCTTCGGTGCTGTAGGTATCCTGATACTGGTCATTGCCTCTGTTAACTTCATGAACCTGTCCACTGCCCAGGCAATGAAAAGGGCAAAAGAGGTAGGAATGAAGAAGGTGATAGGCTCCACCAGGGGAATGCTGGTGTGGCAGTTCATAACAGAGACGGTTATACTCACCTTTGTTGCCCTAATGCTGGCTACTGTATTGACTGAATTCGCCCTTCCGTATGTAAACAACCTGCTTTCGCTCGGCCTTTCAATGGATTATCTCGGCAGTTGGTATGTAATACCGGGGATGATAATAATAGTCGTAACAATTGGTTTGTTTGCTGGGAGCTATCCCGCTTTTTTCCTGTCAGCATTCAACCCCACCACGGTACTTAAGGGTAAAAGCGGTAACGGGAGGCAGAACACCAGCCTGAGGCAGGCACTTACTGTTTTACAGTTTACGATTTCAATAATGCTAATAACGGGTTCAGCTATTATGTACCGCCAGATCAACTTCATGCTCAACAAGGATCTTGGCTTTGACAAGGAGAATGTTCTTGTCTTACGCAGGGCCGATGTTATAGGTGACCAGATAGACTCTTTCAAGAATGAACTGCTGGCAATACCGGGCGTTCAATCGGTGTCGGCCTCAACCGCGGTTCCGGGAAGGACAAACAACAACAATGGCTATATGATAAGGGGAAGGGATAGTGAATCCTTTTTGATGCAAACCTTCTGGGTGGACTATGATTTTCTTGAGACCTACGGCATCCAGCTGGCAGAGGGGAGGTTCTTTGACCCTGAACTGCAGACTGACCAGTATGCTGCAGTCCTTAATGAAAGTGCAGTCAGAAACTACCGGCTTGAGGATCCCTTTGCAACCAGGATTGTAAGGCCTGACCTTGCCGAAGATAATGTGCCGGTTATAGGCGTTGTAAAGGACTACCATTTTGAGTCGCTGCACAACAGCATTGCCCCTTCGATATTTCTGTTCAAGGGAGAAGGGCAAAACTGGGGCTACATAAGCATTCGCATAGAGCCCGGAATGACCCGCAGGGTAGTTGATGAGACTGAGCAGCTTTGGTACTCATTTACTTCCAGCAGCCCGATGCTCTCCTTTTTCATGGATGATGACTTCGGTCGCTTTTACGTGGAGGAGAGGCAGAATGCACAGCTGGCAGTTATGTTTACCATACTGGCGATTATAATAGCATCGATGGGTCTTTACGGCCTTACCGCCTTCTCCCTGCAGCAGAGGATAAGGGAGATAGGCATCAGGAGAACCTTCGGAGCATCGGTTGCCAATGTGTGGTACATGATCTGCAAGGACGTGATGGTGATTGTTGGTATAGCCACAATACTGGCATGGCCCCTTGTATACTGGATAACCGGCAACTGGCTGCAGAACTATCAGTACCGCATCAGTCTCAATATAAGCGAGTTTTTGCTGGGTTTTGTATTCGCCATAATAATAGCTCTTGCGACTATCAGTTACAGGGTGGTACATACAGCCTCAATCAACCCGTCCTTATCGCTCAGGTACGAATAATAAATGAATCAACGAAGCAGGCGGCTCTTTTTCTCTACCTTTATTAGGTGAGGAATGAGCTCCTGCTCCATTTCATCGACATTGCTGCAGTATTTGAAAAGCTTAAGGTCCTTTTCACTGATGGTGCCGAACTCTGCAAGCCTGGGAATATTGATGATCTCGTCCCAGAATTTACGGTCGTAGAGTATTATCTTCAGCTCTTTCTTGACCTTGCCGGTCTGCACCAGGGTCAACACCTCCATGAACTCATCCAGGGTACCGAACCCCCCGGGGAATATAACAAAGGCCTTGGCCGCGAATATCAGCCACAGCTTCCGCATAAAGAAGTAATGGAACTCAAAA
>PWNY01000300.1 GCA_003557805.1 Bacteroidales bacterium
CTTCACCGTCCTCTGCAGTGACTACTTCATAATTGCCCGAAAGGACAACCTTAAGCAGGGCCCTGAACTCTCTTATATCATCTACCAGAAGGATTGTTTTTTTCATGACTAATGATTGATTGCCCGGTCAAAACAAATAGGGCTGCTCTTCCATGAATATATTTATCAACAAACATGCCGCGCATCTAAAAAACCATATAATGAGGGGGTTATAAAAATTTGTGTAACTGGCATTATCCCTGAACTCTTCGTTTTTGAGCAGGGGTATCTTCACTTTTAAATAGCAGTAAGTCTATTTTATGACCGTGACCTTTTGCTGATCCCGGTATGTTGGCGTGGTAAGGCTTATTATATACACACCTCCCTTGAGCGATGGGTCGGACCAGGCACCCAGGCTGTTGTGGCCTGCTTCAAAGTGCCTGTCGGCAAGTGTGGTAACCCGCCTGCCCTGTATATCATAAACCTCGATCAGCACCCTGCTGTCTTCCGGCAGGTTGAACTCAATGTTTATGTGTGATAATGCCGGATTGGGATAGGGCGGTATGAGTGATGGTGTATCCGGTGAATAAGAGGGTTCTTCTCCTGATCCACTCCCGGGTGTAATGACTATTGAAAAACGGTTGGGATCAAGGCCCGATTTCGCGACCGGGTCATCAAGCTTTGCTACAATTCTCTCCGGCAGCCCCAAACCTGAACCGGCCATAAGGCTTTTTGTTGTGCTCTTGCTGTTGTGGCTGAACTGGTAAGAACTGTTATGGCTCATTGAAATGGCTCTCTCCTGCAAATGGTCCATCAATACTACATTATGATCCTGCGAAAAATCTTCAGGCAACATCCATTCCAGAGTATAAGTTCCGTTCAGAGGCAGTCCGTCTTGCTGACCACCAACATAAAGCGGAATGCGTAAATCTTCTTTTGCTGAGGTGGGCAGGTTGTTAATAACCAGGGGCTTGTTGTGTTGTAGTGTTGTGGTGTAAAGCTTTAGCCAGGTGTCACTCAATGGCTCCAGGCGGTATCCGTCATAAGGGTCTTCCCCAATTTTTCCGCTTTCGGAAAAGGCAATGTATGAAGTGGTACTCAAGCCGGAAGCGTTTAGGCTTACAGGGATCATAACGGCATCCTGGTTAACCGGGCTGCCTCCGGATTTATCTGTTATTCCTGCTACAGTTCCGGACTTTTGTACAAAAGCACCTCCTGTAGTCTTAACATTTTGATTCATGCTGAACTCAGGACTGGAACTTGTTGCCCTTACCCAGAAAGCCTGGAAGGGTGAGATCAATGCCCCGCCAACAAGGTCGTTTGCAACGATATAATTATTTGTGGAGGGGTTCCATATATAGACGGTTTCGTCCATGCCCTCTCTTGTCCATTCTCCGGAAGTCCAGTCAAGGCTGGCGGTTGTTGGGTTACCTACAAGGTTCCAGCCACTGTTCATCTCAACTATGTCAACACCTGTTATATCATCTTCGGATCTGAATGTACGCGTTATGTTAAAATCATCAAAACTGTTGCCATTCATATATTCCCGGCCACGGGCTGTCATTACAATCGGAAGGTTGTCACCGTAATTGCCGCTGCCATCGGGTTTCCCTGCCCCGTTAAACACGTAATGGAAGTGTCCCCTGCCGCCGGGTACCGACTCCCCTGCATCAGAAGGTGCCCTCCAGGCCATATTTGTAGTACCGACCTCTTCTTCGTCAAACCACATTATGTTTGGCTGAAAACCTGAATATGTTGAGCCCTGGTAACCCTGGGTCACAAAGCCGGAAAAGAGTTCTTCGTAAGTTGTCGGACCAACAGGTGATGACACCATTCTCCACCCCTTGCTGCCATCAACCAAATTCTGCATGATTATATCTCCGCTGCCGCTAACCTGGTATGTAACCAGGCTTGCACCTGCAGGCATTGTAAGGTCGCCGGAAAGCAGTGACAGCTCTCCGCTGATTATATGTTCACCAAGTGCGGTAACGCCTTCACTGTTATCAATCGTGAGGTTTCTGACAGTATGAGGCAGGCCGCTGCCTGTAACCTGGGCATTACTGCCATTATATATGTAATCTGCATCCTGGCTGAAACTCCTGCTTCCTCCAACCCGAATATTTCCACTTTGCCCGCTGCTGCTAATACCCTGTGCCGATCCGATCTCAAGGATTGCACCTGCCTCGAGATAAAAGCTGCCGTTCCCTGTGATCACAAAATCATTGAATGCGAGTGTGCCGCTATTGTTTATGCTGATCGATTCATCGTTGTTGATATTATCATCAAGCATAATCCTGTGCCCTTCCCCTATAAACACCTGGTCGTTATCAAGTGGAGGCCTTGAGGCCTGGCTGCCTGTATGTCCTGTTGTAGACCAGTTTGATGCCTCATGCCAAGCTCCCGGCTGCCTGCTGTAATATGTGCTTGCAACGGCGACTGCTAAAAAATCCTGGTCAGTAACATTTGGAGATGTAGCAAAATTATTAGTAAGTGAAATTGACTCCGGGTCAAACTGATAACCTGACATTGACGGGGTAATTGTAATCGATTTGTTTCCAGGGCTAATACCGGTAAACTGGAAGTACCCGCTATTGTTTGTTGTCACTGTTTGATCATGTTCTCCGCTCGCTGTAACTGTGACCCCTGCAACAGGGTTTCCGCTGGTGTTAATGATTGTACCACTTATTGTCCGGTCACCGGTGGATGTCGCAATGAAATCCTGGCCCTCAAGGTTACTGCTTAGGTTGTTAACGGTTATTGATTCGGGGCTAAAAACAAAGCTGTTTGGTACTGGCGTTATGGTTATATTTGATCCATGCGGCACATCAGAAATTATGTACTCTCCAAACTGATTGGTGAGAATGGTTGTATCTATATCCCCTCCAACCTCAATCTGAATTCCTTCAACCGGGTCAGTTCCATCAGTTATTGTACCTGAAACCGGGTATTCATTAAGATCAGCAAAAAAGTCAATGCCTGTGATGTTATCACTAACCGGGCCTGCAATTGTTATCTGTTCCGGGTCAAAGGAGTAGCCGGTTAGCGATGGTGTTATGACAATGTTTTCGGCACCCTGGGGCACGCTGCTAAACTCAAAAAACCCTGATGCATCTGTAAGAAC
>PWNY01000125.1 GCA_003557805.1 Bacteroidales bacterium
TGGATCCAAAAAGAAGCAATACGACAATAAGAACAATGAATACCTCCGAACCACTTATAAACAGTATGCTCGTCATCATTTTGCCTGCTTTTGTGTTTGCAATTGTGCCTGCCTTTGTGTATGCATTTGTGCCTGCAATTGTGCCTGCCTTTGCTTTACTTTTTTAAGTCTTCCAATCGTTTCAAATACTACAGGTGTTGCAATGAAAAGCGATGAATATGTGCCTACAACAACACCAATAAGCAGGGCAAAGATAAATCCGCGGATCACCTCCCCGCCAAAGAGAAAAATTGCCAGTAATACAAAGAATGTGCTCAGCGAAGTGCTGAAGGTACGGCTCAGGGTACTGTTGAGTGCCAGGTTATAGACTTCGCTTCTTTCCCTTTTGGGATAGAGCTTGAAATATTCCCTGATCCGGTCAAACACAACAACGGTATCGTTTATAGAGTATCCCACCACGGTCAGTATGGCTGCAATAAATGCCTGGTCTATCTCAAGAGAGAAAGGAAGTATTCCGTGGGCGATGGAGAATATACCGAGCACGATCATAACATCGTGCCCAACCGCTGCAACGGCACCCAGTCCGAACTGCCAGTTCTTGAACCGGATAAACATATATAGAAACATTATCAGAAGGGCAAAGAAAATGGCATATACAGCCTGTACCTTAATATCCTGGGCAATTGCAGGCCCTACCTTCTCAGACCTCTGGCGATAGTCGCTCATAAATTCTGCGAAAGTGACATCCTCTCCCAGGAAGGGACTTAAACCCTGATAAAGCAGCTCCTCTATTTCCTGGTCAACTTCCGGATCAATCTCGTCTATCCTGAAGTTGGTGGAGACCCTTACCTGGTCATCCCCTCCGAACGTAATGACTGCTGTTCCCTCGCCAAAAACATTGAATAGTGAACTTTGTATATCTGAGGTGTTAACATTCTCATCAAAACGGACAATGTAGGTCCGCCCCCCGGTAAAGTCAATGCCCTGGCTCAGTCCCCTGGTAAAAAGGGAGGCAATTCCAATGGCAATGATTACTCCGGAAACAACATAAAAGATTTTTCGCTTTTCAATGAATCTGATATGCACATTCTTGAAAGCATCCTGGGTAAGCCTGGTTGCAAAGGTTATTGTTTTGTTCCTGTCAAGGAACCAGAGGAAAATAAGCCTGGTAATAAAAATAGCAGAAAACAGGGAGGTACATATGCCAATAACCAGTGTTGTTGCAAAACCCTGGATGGGGCCTGTTCCGAATATGTAAAGTATAATACCAGTGAGCAGTGTTGTAACATTGGCGTCTATTATGGCAGAGTATGCATTTTTATAACCATCCGATACGGCAAGCCGCAACCCTTTTCCTGATTTAATCTCTTCCCTGATCCTTTCGAAGATCAGAACGTTGGCATCGACCGACATACCAATTGTCAGCACGATACCGGCAATACCCGGCAGTGTGAGTGTGGCTCCCAGTGAGGCAAGCACCCCCATGATGAAGAACATGTTGACAATAAGGGCTATATCGGCCACCAGGCCTGCTTTTCTGCTGTAGTAAATTACCATGTAGAGCAGCACCACAAGAAAAGCGATCAGAAAGGAGCTGAGCCCGGCACTTATAGCCTCCTGTCCGAGAGACGGTCCAACGATAGCTTCCTGGATGATTCTTGCCGGTGCGGGCAAAGCGCCGGACCTCAAAACATTTGCAAGGTCCTGTGCTTCTGAGATGGAGAAATCACCGGTAATCTGCGACCTTCCCCCTGTAATCTCCTGGTTAACCCTTGGAGCAGAGTAGACATAATCGTCCAGCACGATGG
Source organism: Bacteroidales bacterium (assembly GCA_003557805.1). Classification (GTDB taxonomy): domain Bacteria; phylum Bacteroidota; class Bacteroidia; order Bacteroidales; family UBA7960; genus PUPG01. The sequence goes on from PWNY01000125.1 coordinate 1,809, forward strand.
CGATACTTTGACCTACATTATCCCTGGTAAGCCTGGCCCATATCCTTGCACCTTCTGCATTCATTGCCATTGTAACTTCAGCTGTAGCCTGGGTGTGCCCGAATTCCACCCTGGCATCCGTAATAACATCACCGTCAAGGGGGGGTCTGCCGTCCCGGCTGGTAACCTTTATGGCATGGAGCTCATAAAATGACTCAGTGGCATCATAACGCGGGGGTTTAACTCCCCAGTAAAAACGGACGTTCCGCGGAAACAGCTGGCGTACCTGGGGTATGTTGAGGTATTCATTGACCCTGGCAGTGTCACGGTATTCTGCTATACCTATGACAGAACCGCCCATAAGCTGGCCGCCGGGTCCTGTACTCGGATTAAGTAGGCTGAACAGGGGAAAGTCCGCGAGCATCTGATCGGGTGTCATATCCGGGTCGATATCTGCGGTATCCCTTTCAAGCAGATCAAGCAGAGATTCTTCCCTGGCACTGAGTTCTTCTGCCCGGGTCAGCTCATCAAGGAGTTCCGGCTGATCAGGATCGACAGTTTCGGCAGGTTCTTCAGGAGTAGCCAGTGCCCTTCGTGCTTCCTCTATCTCTCTTATCCGATCGTTGGCCTGGAGCAGATACGGGTATATTTCCTGGTTTTCAAAAGTTTCCCAGAACTCAAGATTTGCCGTACCCTGGAGCAGCGACCTTACCCTTTCCGGTTCTTTAACTCCGGGGAGCTCTACAAGAATACGCCCGTGTGTTTCCAGTTTCTGGATATTGGGCTGGGCAACCCCGAACCTGTCGATCCGGCTGCGAAGTATGTTAAAAGAGTTGTCTATTGCCTTCTCTGCCTCCTGGCGGATCACGCTGAGAACCTCCTGGTTGGTCGAATTAAAACTAACCCTGTCCCTAAGTTCAACGGTGCTGAAGATGGCAGCCATCTGCGCGTTGGGATCAACTGTCTCGAAAGCCCTTCCAAAAAGGGTAATAAAATCATCAGTGCTGGTTCTCTGGTATTCACGGGCCAGATCAAGTGCTTCAACGAAAGTGGGGTCAGTGCTGTAATTGGAAAGCGCCCTTATTATCTCATATGAAGAAACCTCGAGGGTAACGTTCATCCCGCCACGCAGATCCAGTCCCAGGTTTATCTCCCTCTCCTTGGCTTCCCTGTATGTATACTGGCGAATCCCCAGAAAATTGTAGACAACCTCCCTCATCATTGAGTCCAGATAAGCCTCTTCCTTCACCGGATCTCCCTGTGCATAGACAGCTGCCTCTCTCTCTACTTTCCGCGTGACATAGGTAAAA
>PWNY01000197.1 GCA_003557805.1 Bacteroidales bacterium
CAACACCTGGTATACCCCGGGGGTTTCAAAGATCTCAACAACCATCCGTGACAACAATGACAGCTCGTATGAGCTTACCAACAGGGGCAACCTGGTTGCGGTCGTGAGTGATTCCACCAGGGTACTTGGAGACGGTGACTGTACTCCTCCCGGGGGCATGGGCGTTATGGAGGGTAAGGCATTTTTGATGAAGTATCTTGGCGGGGTTGACGCGATAGCTATATGTGTTGACAGCAAGGGACCTGACGGCAAGAATGACCCGGAAAAGATAATCGACTTTGTGAAGATGTCGCAATATTCTTTCGGGGCAATAAACCTGGAAGATATAGCACAGCCAAATTGTTACCGGGTACTGGACGTACTACGCGAAGAATGCGACATCCCGGTATGGCACGATGACGCACAGGGGACGGCCTGTGTTACACTTGCAGGATTGCTTAATGCCCTGAAGCTGGTTGACAAGAAGATAGGTGATGTTAAGATCGTATATTTCGGGGCAGGGGCATCAAATGCAACCATAGCACGCATAGTCAATACGGCCGGTGCAGACCCGGCAAAATCGATATTGTTCGATTCACAGGGCGCCCTGCACAGGGGCAGGAAAGATATAGAACAGGACAAGCGCTTTTACCGCAAATGGGAACTGTGCCAGATTACCAACCCGGAAAGGGTTGAGACAATGGAGGAGGCCATGAAAGGGGCAGATGTGCTTATTGCGCTTTCAAAGCCTGGCCCCGACGTAATAAAAAAGGAATGGATAAGCCAGATGGGCGACAAGTCAATAGTGTTTGTATGTGCCAACCCTGTGCCAGAGATATATCCATATGCGGCCAAAGAGGCAGGGGCACATATAGTGGCCACAGGCAGGGGTGATTTTCCCAACCAGGTCAATAACTCAATAGGCTTCCCGGGAATACTCAAGGGTGCCCTCATGGTCAGGGCCAGGAAGATCACAGATAATATGGCAATAGCAGCTGCAGAAGCAATAGCGAGGTACTCGGAGAAAAGGGGCATAAATACAGAGGACATCATAGCAAAGATGAGCGAATCTGAAGTTTTCCCGTTTGAGGCAGCAGATGTTGCAATGCAGGCAATAAAAGACGGTGTCGCACGCAAGGAGATGACCTGGCAGCAGGCCTATGACCTTGCAAAAAAGGATATCGAACACGCAAGGGCCACCACGAGCTCACTGATCGACAACGGCTTTATCCCCGCACCGCCACAGGACATGTTGAATGAAGCAATGCAGGCTGCTGTGGATGCAGTCAAATAGTAAACAGAATGATAGCTTTTCTTGAAGGGGCTATAGTGGAGAAGAATCCGGCCTACCTGGTGATCAACTGCCAGGGGGTCGGATACCTGCTTCAGATAAGCCTCTATACCTACAACGCCCTCCCGGATAGCGGGAGTGTACATATACACACCCTGCAGCTTATAAGGGAAGATGCACACACTCTTTATGGTTTCCACGGCAAGGATGAGAGGGATGTTTTCAAACACCTTATATCCGTTAGCGGAGTCGGACCAAATACCGCCAGGATGATACTCTCGTCAATGAGTCCGGCGGAGGTGAGATCAGCCATAGTTGGTAACGATCCGGCTGTTCTAGAAGCAGTTAAGGGTATTGGCAATAAATCTGCAAGAAGGATAGTGGTCGATCTGAAAGACAAACTTGAGAAAGAGGTAGATGTTAAAGTCCAAAATTTGGGGCAGGCAGACAATACTATCAGGCAAGAAGCGTTATCAGCATTAGTAATGCTGGGTTTTACAAAGAACACGGCACAAAAAGCCATTGCTGCCATCCTGAAAAAACAGCAGGGAGCTCCGGTAAGTGCAGAGTATCTTGTTAAGGAGGCATTGAAAAGTTTCTGATCCTTTATTAAAGATTGTTTTGGTGCTATTACGGCGATTATTGACTTTTTTTACGTGTATCCTGTTTATTGCCGTGCTGCCTGCAGCTGCCTGGTCAATGCAGGACCCCGTTAACAGCGAAGACACAATCCCGCAGGTGGCACCGCCTGTATTTGGCCTCCCGATGGAAAGTGCCGTTATATACGATTTTGAGCGCTTCCCTGTATCAGGCCTTTCCCTTAGTAACCCAAAAGTAATAACCACTGAATTTGAATTTGACCCTGAATCCGGCAACTATGTGAAGACCCGCCGGATTGGTGACATGGTCATTGGCACCCCGGTTTATATCCCATTTGATGAGTACCTCCGTTATGACCTTGACCGCAGGCTCCAGGATTACTGGAACGAAAGGGCTACTCCACAGGCTTTCCAGAGAAGGGAGGGGCTTATACCCGAAATCCACATAGGAGGGGAGTTTTTTGACAGGATATTCGGAGGTAGTACGATTGATATAAGACCCAGCGGTTCTGCCGAACTGATATTCGGTGTTATGTCAAATTACCGCGAAGACCCTGCCCTGGACGAACAACGCAGGAGAACAACAAACTTCGACTTCCAGCAGCGGATACAGCTTGCCGTGGAGGCAGATATTGGGACGAAGGTCACCCTTGGGGCAAATTACAATACCGAGTCGACCTTTGACTTTGAGAACAGGATGAAGCTCGAGTACAGGGGCACAGAGGATGAGATACTGCAGCTTGTAGAGGCCGGTGATGTAACCCTGCCGCTTGCAGGCAGCCTTATAAGGGGAACCCAGGGCCTTTTCGGCATCAAGACCCAGATGAGGTTCGGTAACACCCTTGTTACAAGCGTATTCTCACAACAGAAGACGGAGTCTTCAACCATAGAGGTTGCAGGCGGGGCACAAATGACCGAGTTTGAGATACGGGCAGATCAGTATGAGGACAACCGGCACTTCTTTTTGGCACACTACTTCAGGGATAATTACGATGATGCCCTCTCTACACTGCCCACTGTCTCATCAAACATCAACATTACCAGGATAGAGGTCTGGATTACCAATATTGGTGCTGCAACAGAAGACAACCGCAACATAGTGGCATTTTCAGACCTGGGTGAAAGCAGCCCGCACAGTGAAAACATCCAGGGGGGACCTGCCGCGGCACCCTCCAATAATGCCAACAACCTACTGGATGACCAGCAAATGGTTAGTGCTATAAGGAATATCAGCCAGGTGAACAGCACACTTTCGGGCAGAGGTTTTACCTCCGGCACTGACTATGAGAATGTAGAGAATGCAAGGAGGTTAAGGAGCAACGAATATACCTTCAACTCCAACCTGGGGTTCATTTCACTTAACAGGACACTTAACCCCGACCAGGTGCTTGCAGTGGCATATCAATATACGATCATCGGTGATACGGCAACCTACCAGGTGGGCGAGTTCTCAAACGATATTTCTGCACCCAACGGCCTGGTTGTAAAGTTGCTCAAGAGCACGGCCATTGACACCCGCCACCCGATGTGGGACCTGATGATGAAAAACGTTTACAACCTTGGGTCTTTCCAGATCAGCCGTGACCAGTTCAGGCTGAATATCCTCTATGATAGTGAGGAGCTGGGTGTGCCGGTGGGTTATCTTGATGAAGGACCAGTACAGGGACAGCCACTGATAAGGGTAATGGGGCTTGACAGGCTTAACACCCAGCTTGATCCAATACCCGACGGTGTATTTGACTTCATAGACAATGCCGCCACCCGCGGGGGTACAATACAGGCCGACAACGGGAGAATATTCTTTCCGGTTGTTGAGCCCTTCGGCTCACATTTAAGGGAGCAATTGCAGGATCAGGATCTGGGGGACAAATATGCCTTCGACTCTCTTTATACAACCACAAAGTACAGGGCCCAGCAGGTACCTGAAAGGAACAGGTGGATACTTGAGGGACGCTTCCAGTCAGCCGCCGGCTCGGAGATCCCCCTGAATGCAATGAACATACCTCCCGGTTCCGTAGTGGTCACTGCAGGCGGGGTGCCGCTTACCGAAAACGTGGATTACACCGTGGACAACACGCTTGGCAGGGTCCGGATAATAAACGAGGGGATACTGAATTCCGGAACACCGGTGCGCATCTCCCTTGAAAGCACCGATATGTTCAACCTTCAGACCAAAACCCTGATGGGTACACATGTCGATCACCGTATCAGTGACAACTTCAACATCGGGGGAACAATAATGAGGCTATCGGAAAGACCCCTGACCCAAAAGGTAAGCTATGGGGATGAACCTATAGCCAACACCATTTGGGGTCTGAACACCACATATACCAGGGAGTCTGATTATGTTACCCGCATCCTGAACATGCTGCCTTTTTACGAGTCCAACACCACCTCCAGGATAACCTTCAACGGCGAGTTTGCCCACCTTATACCGGGCCACTCAAGACATATAGGGCGGGCCGGCACAGCATATATAGACGATTTTGAAGGCAGCAAGTCGGCTATCGACCTTAAGAATGTCCAGAGGTGGCACCTGGCAAGCACTCCACAGCACCAGACAAGCCCGGGGATGTTCCCAGAGGCTGCACCGGTCTCTTTCGATGATGTAGAGGCTACCCTGGCATTTCGTTTCAATGTGGCGCGCCTGGCATGGTATGTTGTTGATCCCTTGTTTACGAGAAACAACAACCTTACCCCCTCACACATCAGGGCTGATGCTGACCAGAGGTCAAACCACTTTGTCAGGGAGGTGCTGGAAACAGAGATATGGCCAAACAAGGAGAGCCCCACCGGTATCCCCTCCCCTATTCCGGTACTCAATATGGCATTCTATCCTTCAGAAAGGGGTCCCTATAATTACGACACCAGGCCCGGCCCGTTCAGCAGCGGTATGGCACAGGATGGCATGCTTAACGATCCGCACACACGCTGGGGCGGGGTAATGCGAGGTTTGCCAATGACCGATTTTGAAGCCGCGAACATAGAGTATGTGGAGTTCTGGCTAATGGATCCCTTTGTCTATGACGAGAACCACCGTGGCGGGGATCTTTATATAAACCTGGGGGATGTTTCTGAGGATGTGCTGCGCGACGGCAGGAAGAGTTTTGAGAACGGCCTGCCGATCGATGACAATGTTATCAATGTGGATACAACTGCCTGGGGAAGGGTCCCAACTGTTCCGGCCGTTACCAATGCATTCGACAACAACCCTGCCTCAAGGGAGTTTCAGGATGTGGGGCTGGACGGGCTTAGCAGTGAAGACGAGAGGAGTTTCTTTAATGAAAACTTCCTCCAGGTGATCGCAGACATGTACGGCACTACCTCTGAGGCCTACCAGCAGGCATGGAATGACCCTTCGGCTGACAACTTCCAGTACTACAGGGGAACGGAGCTTGATGCCAACGAGGTGCCCATTCTGGAAAGATACAAACGTTATAACGGGCTGGAAGGGAACAGCCCGACAAGCGAACAGTCACCTGAACCCTACCCTACTTCAGCCACAAATATCCCAAACAATGAAGATATAAATGAGGACGGCACTCTCAATGAAGCTGAACGGTATTTCCAGTACCGTGTAAGCCTCAGGCCTGAAGACATGGAGGTCGGGAGCAACTACATCACCGATGTAATGGAGGCAAATGTAAGGCTGGCTAATAACGAGGTGGAGAAAGTACGCTGGTATCAGTTCAAGATCCCCCTGCATGACCCTGGCCGCCAGGTTATCGGAAACATACAGGACTTTAAGTCAATACGCTTTATGCGCATGTTCTTCAAGGACTTCGAGGAGCCAATAATCTGCCGTTTTGCGACACTTGAGCTGGTAAGGAGCGACTGGCGTGTATATGACAGGGAGCTGGCCGCCCCCGGGGAATATGTTCCGGGAGATAACAGGGATACACGTTATGATGTATTTACCGTGAATATAGAAGAGAACGGCCAGAGACAACCAATACCATATGTGCTGCCACCCGGTATAGAGCGTGAACAGGACCTGGGTACAACTACAATGCATCAGCGTAACGAACAGTCACTGGCCATGAGGATTTCAAATCTTCAGGACGGCGATGCACGGGCAGTATATAAAACCGCAAACCTTGACGTAAGACAGTACAGGCGCCTTAAGATGTTTGCCCATGCTTAGAAACTCGCTGAGGAAGATGACCTGCGCGACGGTGACCTTACGGTATTTATCAGGCTGGGATCAGACTTCACAGGCAACTATTATGAGTACGAGGTTCCCCTTAATGTGACTCCCTGGTTGCCGCGCACATTCAACCCTGATGTAATATGGCCGGAGGAGAACAATTTCGATGTTGAGTTTGCGAAGCTGCAGGAACTGAAACTGCTAAGAAATACCCTTTCAAGGGAAGAGAACTCTGGGGTGTCGGTAAATACCCCGTTCAGGCAGGAAGACGGGGATAATATGATGACCATTATCGGTAACCCGACCCTGAGCAATATACAGGTCATCATGATTGGTATCAGGAACCCCAAAAAAACCCATAACAACCCCGAGGATGACGGGCTTTCAAAATCGGCTGAAATTTGGGTCAATGAACTCCGGCTTTACGACTTCAATGACGAAGGTGGCTGGGCTGCAAATGCCAGGGTGAATGCAAACCTTGCCGACCTAGGTAATATAACGCTGGCAGGTTTTATGAGCACACCAGGTTTTGGCGGGATCGAACAGAGCGTGAGTGAGCGCAGCCAGGAAGAGATCATTAACTATGACATTGCAACCAATCTGGAGCTGGGAAGGTTGTTCCCCGAGAGCTTCGGCTTGAGGATACCAATGCACTTCAGCTATTCCGAGTCGGTAAGCAACCCTCTTTACAACCCGCTAAACCCCGACATTTTCTTTGAAGATGACCTTGCGTCATACGACACACAGGCCGAACGAGACTCCATCACAAGGCTTTCACAGGACCTTGTAAGGAGAAAGAGCATTAACTTCACCAATGTATCCATAACCGGCATTGGCAATCAAAACCGTTTCTATAACCCGGGCAACATCGACTTTACCTATGCCTATACTGAGATGTACGCAAGAAACATCGATATTGAGTATGACAGGCATAAACAGTGGAGAGGTGCCATCAATTACAACTACAGCCCGAGCCCGAACAACATAACACCCTTTTCAGGAGTATCAATATTCCAGAACGACTATCTGAGGCTGTTAAGGGACTTTAACTTCTATTACCTGCCAAGATCAGTTACCTTCCGTACCACCATGAACAGGGGTTATGCAGAGTCACTTATGCGCGGTAAGAGTGCAGGCCTTATCCTGCTGGAACCAAATTACGTTAAGTCATTCGACTGGGACCGTTCTTTTGACCTGCGTCATGACCTTACACGCTCCATAAGGCTTCAGTTCAGCAATACCAACAGGGCACGTATCGATGAGCCTGCCGGAAGACTGCACAGTGATGATGACGACTACAGGGAAAAACGGGACTCTATTTGGCAAAACATAAGGAACCTGGGGCGGACAACATACTATACACACAGGGCCAACATTACCTACAACCTGCCGCTAAACCGTTTGCCGCTTGTTGATTTTATAAATGCCAATACCTCCTATGCGGCCGATTTTGACTGGATTGCGGCGCCCCTTTCGGCAGTGGAGTTTGGCAACACAATCGAAAACTCCCAGAGTGTCCGCTTCAATGTGAATGCCAACCTGGTTAACCTTTATAATAAGGTTGGGTTCCTCCAGCGAATAAACCAGCAAAGAGGCGGAGGGGGCCAGAGAAGCGGAGGACCGCAACCTCCGGGCACCGCACCAGGGGATGATGATAATGACGACAGGCCGGACTATGCAAGGATGGTACTTGAAACCACCCTTCGAATGCTGATGTCGGTCAGAAACCTTTCAATAAACTACACGGAGACCAGCGGCACCCATATGCCGGGCTTCACACCCCAGCCGAATGCATTTGGCCAGAACTGGGACCTTATGGCCCCTGGTACAGGCTTTCTCTTTGGCAGCCAGGCTGATATAAGGGAGCAGGCGGCACAGGAAGGCTGGATAACGGATAACCCCAACCTTAATGTCCCTTTCACCCAAAGCAAGACCAGGAACCTTACAGCACGATCCCAGGTTGAACCAATCAGGGATCTCAGAATCGAAGTGACAGCGCAGAGGAATCATTCACTGACACACAGGGAGTATTTCAAGGCCGACACCCTTGGCAACTTCGGCTCTTTCAACCCCATGGAACACGGAAGCTTCAGTATCTCGTTCTTTGCAATGCGCACCACCTTTGAAAGGGTTGATGAGCGGACATATACCTCCGAGAACTTCGAGAACTTCAGGAATTTCCGTATTGATATTGCCACAAGGCTTGCCGAAAGAAACCCTAACTGGGACGGTACCTTTGATGAGGAAACAGGTTATCCTAAGGGTTATGGCCCGACTTCCCAGGATGTTTTGATCCCCGCCTTCCTTGCCGCATACTCCGGAAGCGACCCCAAGGACAGTGAACTGAGCCCCTTTTTGAGCTTCCCGATGCCTAACTGGAGGCTTACCTATGACGGATTGTCAAGAATAGCTGCTTTCCGCAGCATTTTCCAGTCTTTTACCATAGGGCACGGTTACAGGAGCACATTTACCGTGGGAAATTTCCAGTCAGATATCAGGTACAGGGAGATTGACGGGTACCAGGCAGCAAGAGAGAGTGCCTCGGGCAACTTCGTTCCCGAATACGAGATCGGACAGGTTTCTATAAACGAACAGTTCAACCCTCTTCTGAACATCGACGCCACCTGGCAGAACAACCTGATGACAAGGGTTGAATACAGGCGCTCCCGCGATATAGTGCTGAGCTTTGCAAATAACCAGATAACCGACCACTACTCCAGTGAAATTATAATAGGTGCAGGATATCGCTTCCAGGACCTTGCATTCAATATAACACAACAGGGCAGAAGGCAGAGGGTCGAAAGCGACCTGATGCTGCGCTTTGACATGTCAATAAGGGATAACAAGACAATACTCAGAAAGCTTCTCGAAGAAACGGATATAATATCTTCGGGTCAGAGGTCAGTTGGGCTCAATACATCAGCCGAATACCAGATCAGCCCCCGTGTGAACTTCCGGATCTTCTTCGACCGTACAGTAAACAATCCGTTTGTTTCCAACCAGTTCCCCAATACCAATACACACGGCGGCTTCAGCCTCAGGTTCACCCTTATTTAAGCCTCGCATGTCAAGATGAGAAAGAGAACTTCTCGCGGAAGTTCATAAGTTCTTCCTTAAATGAGACGGGCGGCAGAGACATAAGCGGATTAATGCGCCTGTCTTCCATTACCTTGATCTCCCTCATAACCAGGTGCTGGTTGACAAAGATCATATCAAGGGAAGGATATATTTCCTTGATTATGTTTGCAATCTGCTCTATCGACATATTGTGCTCACTGAAATTGTAGATGCCTGGCGCAAGATTCATCCTTAAAAGGTTTGACAACATGTTAACTACCTTGCTTACATGCACAAAGGCCCTTTGCTGTTTGCCATTGCCTGTTATCTGGATGCGGCCGTTAAAATTTGCTTCAAACATAAAACGGTTTACAACGGCATCAAAGCGAACACTTGGGCTGTAGCCATAAACATTTCCTGAACGTATTATCCAGGCATCAATTTTGTCTATCAGGCGTTCAACATGAGCCTCCCCCCTGAGTTTGCTGCTTCCGTAAAATGTTTTGGGATCAGGGGGGGTATCAACTGAGATCATCTGCTCCGATGCACCATATACCGAAGTGGTGCTCAGGTAAATGAACTTGCTTACCGGACTCTCTTCAACGGCATATACAAGCTCAGCTGTTCCCCAGTGGTTGATCTGCTCAAAAAGGTGGGAGTTCTCGGTTGCCAGCGGTGTAGAAACCTTTGCTGCAAGATGGTATACAACATCGATATCCCGAAGTACCTGTCTTAGTCTCCTTGAATCGAGCAGCTCACCCTGGATAAAACTTACCTTGCGTGGTTCATACCTGGTATCAAGAAAAAGGTTATAGTTCTTCCTGCTGAGATTGTCATAGATTATTATCTCACTTACCGATGGGTCTTTCAGCAGCTCGAAAACCAGTTCGTTGCCTATATACCCTGCTCCTCCGGTAATCAAAATCTTCATGACCCCAGGTTTTTGGTGTTAATGTGCAGGCCGCACTCTGTTTTCTTCATGCCAGCCCACCGTGCATCCCGCATATTATTACCGTTGGCGGGCCTGGTGCAGGGTTCACACCCAATACTCCTGTAACCTTTTTCTTCCAGCGGATGTACAGGCAGGTTATAAAGCGAAATATAGGCGTTCATGTCCTGTACAGACCATTTAAGCAAAGGATGGTACCTTACAACTCCATTCCCTGTCTTTTCCTCCTCACTGAACCTGCTCCTGAAACTGTTCTGGCAGGCACGTATTCCATTGATCCATACATCATACTGTTTAAGGAGAGCTTCAACCGGCTGAACCTTGTTTAAAAAACAGCAGTAATCGGGATCGTAAGTGAACATAAGATCTCCCGAAGCATTGGTCTGCATACTTTTCGGAACATGTGGCAAGAGGTCGCTGACCATAATTCCGAGTCTTTCAGCAACCTTAACCTTATAGCGGATGGTCTCTGAGAAATGAAAACCTGTATTGATGAAATATACAGGGATTTCCCTGTCTACACGACTTAATACATGGAGCAGGACAACACTGTGTGTCTGAAAACTGGAGGTGGCAAAAAGCCTTTTCCCCTCCTTTTTGTATTGCAGTATCTTGTTTCCTATAGAGTTAATATCCATACAATGCCCAAAAACAACCTGAACAAAAATAACAATTATTTGGCTAAGCCGGCAACCGGCAAAAAATCTGGCTTCCCTGATCACGCATTCACTAAAATTCTGCAGTGGCTTTTTTTCCTAACTTTGCAAAAAACAAGTATAATGCCGTTTCCGACTAACATAGATATACTGCCTGCCGCAAGCTGGCTTTCCCTGCGAGAAGGCATGGTGGTCATTGCAGGGCCGTGCAGCGTTGAAAGCAAGCATCAGTTTGAGGAAACAGCCCGCCAGCTTGCCTCGGGAGGTAAATTATCGGCAATCCGGGCAGGCGTGTGGAAACCCCGGTCACGGCCCGGGGAGTTTGAAGGAATCGGGGAAAAAGCAATGCCCTGGCTTAAAGATTCCAGGGCAGAAACAGGCCTTCCCCTGGCAGTTGAGGTGGCAAGGCCACGGCATGCCGAAACTTGCCTGAAACACGGAATAGATATTATATGGCTGGGAGCACGAACCACCGTTAATCCTTTTATGGTACAGGAAATAGCAAATGTAATAAGGGGAACAGGCATACCGGTAATGGTAAAGAATCCTGTCAGCCCTGACCTGCGACTGTGGATAGGTGCAATCGAGAGGATTTTCAATGCCGGAACAAATAAAATAATTGCCCTGCACCGTGGTTTTCATACCCATGAGAACAAAACATCCCGCAACCTTCCTCTGTGGGAGATACCGCTTGAACTGAAGAAAATAATACCGGGCATTCCCGTTATATGTGACCCTTCGCATATTGCAGGGAACAGGGCAGGGCTTGCAGAAATAACTGAAACCGCTCTGGGGCTCAATATGGATGGATTAATCATAGAGTCTCACTACAGGCCCGATGAAGCCCTGACCGACTCTTCACAACAGATAACGCCAGAGGCAATGCATGAACTGATAAATATGGCCCTGGCAACCAGCGAGCGTAAAGATATTTCCCGGCCGCTTCAGGCAATGCGTGAAAGAATAGACAACTACGACCATACACTGCTGGAACTGCTTGCCGGGCGCTTTGGTGTTTCTTCCGAGATTGGCAGGATAAAAAGGAAGAAAGGCGAAGTAATAGTGCAGAAAAACCGGCAGGAGCATATTCTGAACGACAGGATGCAGAAGTCAAAAAGCCTGGGGCTAAGCCCGGAATTTACCAGAAAACTGCTTCAGCTCCTGCATGATGAGAGCGTAAATTATCAACAGAAAGAAAAAGATGAAAAATAACAACGACAAAGGCCTTACCGACATTGCGAGCCTTGGGGAGTTCGGACTTATTGATCACCTTACCAGAGGAATTAAGCATCACCATCCTGAAACATTAATGGGAGTGGGCGATGATGCCGCAGTAATTGACAACGGACCCCTTGCCACAATAATTACCAAAGACTTGCTTGTAGAAGGAGTACACTTCGATATGGTCTATACACCCCTGAAGCATTTGGGTTATAAGGCTGTTGCTGTAAATCTCTCAGATATATATGCAATGAATGCCAGGCCCAGGCAGATA
>PWNY01000126.1 GCA_003557805.1 Bacteroidales bacterium
ATGATATACCTGCTGATATTACCGAAGGAAGGGATCGGGTTACAGTCCTGTTCTTGCCTCACGATTTCAATGCGGCCGGACCGGTTTTCGGAGTCAGGTCTGTTACGACCGATTCACTTGATGAAGTTTCAGGAGATATTCCACTGATATAGTGGAGAAAATATCCGTCTGAATTTAGAAAGAGTATAAATTATGATTTGCATGAAAATAACGCCCTGTTTGTGTGGATATTTTCAAAAAAAGTGTTAATATTACACTTTAAACTTATAGAGGAGATCCTTTTTATGGATCATAATAAACAAGAAGCCTCATTATGATTGATTTAAAAGAACAACTTGGGAAATTGCTGCGGATTATGGCAAGGATACAGATCACAGTTCCAAGGGTGTGTTTGCAGCCAGTTTTAGTCTGCCATTACGTGAGGAGTAGAGGCCTCGCACCCTGATGCCGGAGCTATGATGCTGTATAAGCGCCAAAAAGAATCTGCAGCAAAACACCATTTATTAAATATCGTTTTGCGCTTTTTTCATGTTTGGTTTTAGTGGTAGTAAGGAGGAGGGTGTAAGGCCCTTCTCCTTTTTTTATACCTGCGTGAACTGCTTCTTTTTAGTAATTATAAACAACTGCAATTATATCAACCACCTGCTTAATAAACAAAACCCTTAAAAAATGAAAAAGCTTATTTTTTGCTGTACAACCCTGATTGCAGGTCTTTTTATACTGATTTCATGCCAGAGAGAGGATCCCAGGGTACTTTCCGATGGTCCTGAAGTCGTTTCATTCAGGGTACTGCCGTTTGAACTTAAGGATGTAAAACTGCTTGATGGCCAATTTTTGGAGGCAACAGAGCTGAACATCCAATCGCTTCTGAACTACGAGCCAGACCGCTTTCTTGCACCATTCCGCACTGATGCCGGACTGGAGCCAAAGGCAGAGCGTTATGGGGGCTGGGAGGCCATGTCGCTCGTTGGTCACAGCCTTGGTCATTACCTGAGTGCCTGTGCCCTTATGTACCAGACAACCGGTGATGAGGAGTTTTTGCACCGTGTAAACTATATTGTCGATGAGCTTGCCCTCTGCCAGCAGGCGCAGGGTGACGGTTATGTTGGAGCCTTTACCCGCGTTGCCATAGATGATATGGATCTTACCACCCTGCAGGATGAGGATGTTGTAAGCGGCAAATATGTTTTTGAAGAGGAGATTGCCAATGGTGTGATAGTATCGGCTCAATTCAGTCTTAACGGTATATGGGCTCCGTTTTACACCCAGCACAAGATTATGGCAGGTTTGCGTGATGCCTACCTGTTGTGTGGCAACGAGAAGGCCCTTGAGGTCAACAGGGGTTTTGCCGACTGGTTGTACGGGGTTATGGCCCATCTTCCTTATGAGGATGTCCAGGAGATACTTGTATGTGAGTACGGCGGCATAAACGAGACCCTTGCCGACCTTTACGGAATGACGGGTGATGAGCGTTATCTTGAGCTTTCCCGCATCTTCCATGACGAGGAGGTTCTGGGCCCCCTTGAGAGGGGGGAGGACAGGCTGCAGGGTTACCATGCCAACACCCAGATCCCCAAGGTTACCGGTCTTGCCCGGCGCTATGAGCTTACCGGTGATAATACAGACCGCGAGGCAGCCGGGTTTTTCTGGCAGACCGTTATTGATAATCATACCTATGTTACTGGTGGTAACTGTAATGAGGAGCATTTCGGTGAACCTGGCAAGCTGCGTGACCGTCTTGGCCCCAATACCACCGAGACATGTAATGTATACAATATGCTCCGGCTTACCGAGCATATATTCCAGTGGGAGGCCAGCGAGGAGGCAGCAGCCTATTACGAAAGGGCCCTGCTTAACCATATCCGCGCTTCCCAGCATCCTGTCGATGGCCGTGTTATCTACAACCTGAACATAGACATGGGAGGCTACAAGAGTTTTCAGGATCCTTTCGGTTTTACCTGTTGTGTCGGCACAGGGATGGAGAATCACTCCAAGTACGGCACGGCGATATATTTTCACAACGACCAGGAGCTGTTTGTAAACCAGTTCATTGCATCACAGCTATACTGGGAAGACAAAAACATGGTAGTAAGGCAGGAGACTTACTTCCCTGAGCAGGAATCCACCCTCTTTGTATTCCAGGTCAGGGAGCCTGTGGAATTCACCCTCCAGCTACGTTATCCACACTGGGCCACAGGGGGCTATACAGTATTGCTCAATGGAGATCCTTATCCTGTTGACCAGGAGCCTGGCAGTTATGTTTCCATAGACCGGGTATGGCTTACAGGTGATGAGATTGAGGTTTATTTTCCCTTTGAGCTTCGTATGGAGAGCATGCCTGACGACAAGGACAGGATAGCCATATTTAACGGGCCCGTTCTGCTGGCCGGTGACCTTGGCCCGGAGGACGACCCCCGTATACCGGACCCCCACTATGTGCCGGTTATGATGACTAATGACCGTGATCCATCTAACTGGACGGAGCCTCATGGAAACCTTCACCGTCATGCAACCACTGTTGGCCGTCCCAGGGATGTTGAGCTTCAGCCGTTTTACTCCATATATGACCGCAGGTACAGTATATTCTGGGATTTGATGACCGAGAGTGGCTGGGAGGAACATCTTGCCGCTTTGGCCCGCAGGGAGGAAGCGTTTGCAAGGCTTGACGAGCTTGCATATGACCATATTGACCCGGCTGACAGTGAGCTTGAACAGAGAAGGAACCTGCAGGGCGAGAACACCAGCACCAGGACTTACAAGCAAAGGGTTTGCCGGCAGGCAAGCCGGGGCGGCTGGTTCTCATACGATATAGATATTCCTGCTGAGGGGGATGTAAGCCTGGTAATAGATTACTGGGGAGGTTTTGAGGGTTCAAGGACCTTTGATATCGTGGTTGATGGCCAGGTTGTTGCAACCCAAAACGGTTCAGATATAAAGGCAGGAAATTTTGTTTCCATACCATATGATATACCTGCTGATATTACCGAAGGAAGGGATCGGGTTACAGTCCTGTTCTTGCCTCACGATTTCAATGCGGCCGGACCGGTTTTCGGAGTCAGGTCTGTTACGACCGATTCACTTGA
>PWNY01000293.1 GCA_003557805.1 Bacteroidales bacterium
ATGCGGCCGGGGAGGTGGAGAGCGCATATTATGATAAGGGAGCTTCAGGGGCAATAGTAATTTGCCGCACAAACAGGAAGGCTAATATGTTTAACAGGCATATCAGGCAAAGGGTGTTATTCATGGAGGAGGAGGTCAATGCCGGTGACCTGCTGATGGCAGTAAAGAACAACTATTTCTGGACAAATGGAGGGCAGGGTCCTGACTTTATTGCAAACGGCGATATAATAGAGCTCAGCAGGATTTTAAAAACAGAGGAGCAATATGGGTTCAGGTTCGCTGACGCAAGCTTCAGACTTACAGATTACCCCGAAGCCGGGGAGCTTGAGGCCAAACTGCTGCTGGACACCCTGGATTCCGGTGGCCCATCCCTTGGTGCAGACTCCTATGCCCGCCTTTATGAATCTGTTGCAGCCGATTACGGTGATATTCCAAACAAAAGGGAAAGGTTCAGGTTGATACGAAACGACAAATACCTGAACGCACTGCAGGTTAAATACGCATACGCCATGACATGCCACAAAGCACAGGGGGGGCAATGGGAGAACGTATTCGTGGAAATGGGCTACCTGCCGGACAGTAAGCCGGATACCGAATACATAAGATGGCTGTACACAGCAATTACAAGGGCAACGGACAGGCTCTTCCTTTTAAACTTCACGGATGACTTTTTCCAAACAGGAGAGTAAAATAATGAACAGATAGTTAAATCTTTATAAATAATCACTGGTTATTTTTCAATAATGATTATTTTTGTTCCCAGTGTAATCAAATCAAAACCAAACCATCGTTATGAATCTTATCAGATTAAAGCTCGGTAACCCGGCACTCTACTTTGCCGCATTTTTCCTGTCGGCAATAATAATGATCAGTATGCCACTTAATACCCTGGCGCAGGAAACAGAACAGGAGGAAGAGGAAGAAGAGGATCCATGGGCGGATGTTGAATTCCCGTTCAGTGATGAAAAGCTGCTGACCTTTTTCGATGCCAACCAGGAAGTATCTGCCCTCCAGCGCTCAACACAGGAGAGGATAGCAGAGACTACCGAGCAGTACGGACTCACAAGGGAACGTTTTGACCAGATAGCCCGCGCGGCCCAGATAGGGGCGCTGCAGGATGGTGCATTCTCAAACGAGGAGATAGAGGCCTTTAACCAGGTAGCACCCCAGGTAACCCAGATACAGAGGGAGATGCAGGGCATGGTCGGCATGATAGTTGAGGAACACGAAATGTCAATGGAGGAATACCGCGATATAATGAATGCCTTCCGTCAGGATCAGGAATTGCGTGAATATGTCTCCCACCTTGCAAGGGAGAGGGCAAGGGAAAAGATACTTGAAGAGAGAAGAAGGGAAGCTGAAAGGCAGCTTGAGGAAGAGAGAAGGCAGGAGGAAGAGGGAGAGGAAGATTAGAAGGCCCGCTTCCTATAACACTTCAGAAACGACAAAGGTGCTTCCACCCACGAATATAAGGTCTCTGGCCGTTGCAATACTTTTTGCAGCGGCCAGTGCTTTCTCAGGGCTGCCGTAAACCTCACCCTTAAGGCCGAGTGAGTGCGCATCTTCCGCCAGTACACCGGCATCAAGCCCCCTTGGCACCGAAGGCCTGCAAAAATAGTATAAGGCATCGCGGGGCAAAAGTTCTAACAATGGTATTCTCTCTTTGTCATCCACCATGCCGAACACAATATGCAGCCTTTCAAAACCGATCTCTTTCAGCTGCTTTACCACATAGCGCATACCCTCGGTATTGTGCGCCGTATCGCATATTATCCCGGGTGAGTCACCTATCCTCTGCCACCTGCCCCTGATACCGGTGTTGCTTACAACCCTTTCCAACCCCCTGCTCACGGCACCCCGGTCAATATCAAGTTTTCCCATGCCGTTAAGCAGGCTTACAGCGGCCAGTACAGTCCTGATATTTTCCTGCTGGTAGTTTCCGTGAAGACCGCACAGGTATTTTGAGCGGGTGCCATCACTGTCTTTTACCTCTATTTCAAGCCCCCTGTCATTAGTACTGGCATTGCCTAAACTGAAAAGATCCTCCGCATAATAGAGGGGGGCGCTCATTGCGTGAGCCCGGCATTCAATTACATCCTGCACCTCTTTTTGTTTTTTACCGATCAGAACGGGTACGCCCTGCTTGATTATCCCGGCTTTTTCAGCTGCTATCTCCCGCAGGGTTCCGCCAAGGAAACGGGTGTGGTCAAGCCCTATATTGGTTATGACGGATAATTCAGGATGAATGATGTTAGAGGAGTCCAGCCTTCCGCCCATGCCTGTCTCAATGACTGCAAAGTCAAGGTCCTGCCTTGAAAACCAGTCGAATGTCATGGCCATGGTCATCTCGAAAAAGGAGGGCTTTAACTCTTCAAGGAAGTCCCTGTGTTTGCTCACAAAGTCAACGACCTCTCCCCTGGGAACAGCTTGTCCCATTACCCTCATCCTTTCCCTGAAATCCTTAAGATGTGGTGAAGTTGCAAGGCCTGTCTTCAGGCCCATTTCCTGAAGAATGGATGCAAGCATGTGTGCAACTGAGCCCTTGCCGTTGGTTCCCGCAATATGTATGCTTTTAAACCTGGATTCCGGCCTGCCCAGGTATTCACTGAGACTGATGGTATTGTCAAGGCCGGCCTTGTATGCCGCCTGGCCTATCCTCTGGTACATTGGAAGCTGACTGAAAAGATAGTCGAGAGTCTCCTGATAGGTCATCTAGTTCAGCCGGATAAAGTTGTAGGTTATGGTTCCGATCTGCTCTTCGGGGGCATCAGCCTTCAGGTCAAACCTTGCCCTTCTTGCAGCCTCTTCTGCCAGCCGGTGCAGCGTCTGGTTGGTGGTGGTCGTACCCCTTGCGCCTGCACTTGCCCTTACGACCTGCCCCTGCCGGTTTACCGTTATCTGCACCACAACCCTCCCGGTAGCCTGGGTGGTATAGTCAGGAAGGGGCAAATAGTTTGCCTGGCGGCCGCTCAGGCTGTACTCTATTCCGTCACCAGGGCCAAGTCCTTCAAAATCATCGGCATCCGCAGTTCCTTCAGCCCTACCTGCATCCCCGCTCCTTTCATCCTCACCCTGATCCTGG
>PWNY01000082.1 GCA_003557805.1 Bacteroidales bacterium
CAGACGCAAGGGAGATTCTCCGGGAATCCCGGTACAGGCCATAACCGTCACGCAGTTTATAAACGACCGGATACAAATTGTTTATTGCATCCGGAGATAAGGTCAAGTACCTCTTCTCCACCCTGCCATTTACTGCTGCTGGTAATTATTGATGCCGGCAAAGGCTCCCATAGGGAGGAGAGCTTTTTCTCATATCCTGACAAATATTGCCTTATACGTGAACGGCTCAGCTTGTCAGCCTTCGTATAGACAAGACAGAACGGAATATGGTTTTTGCCTATCCACTCAAGAAATGCCATATCATTCTTCATAGGCCCATGGCGTATGTCTATGAGGATAAATGAGCAGAGCAGATTCTCACGCTTGAGAAGGTAATCTTTTATCATTTTCTCCCACTTGCTGCTCACAGAGGTGGAAACCTTTGCAAAACCGTAACCGGGGAGGTCGCAAAGGTACCAGGCATCATTGATCTGAAAGTGGTTTATAAGACGGGTTTTCCCGGGCGAAGATGAGGTTTTTGCAAGCTTGTTCCGGCTGGTAATCATATTGATAAGCGACGATTTGCCGACATTTGAACGCCCGAGAAAGGCGTATTCGGGTTTATCAGCCACCGGACAGTCTTTATAGCTGCCTGAGCTTTTTACAAATTCAGCACTCCTTATGATCATACGGTAAAACTTTCACAACAGACCTGGCTGGTTGGCAGGCAATTACTTATCCTTTTTATTCTGAGGACGGTGGGTGTTTATATGACGTCTGGCTTTGGCCTCATATATATCCCCTATAGTTATTAAAATGCCGGTCTCCTCAACACCTCCGAATCCTTCATTGAAGGCGGTACCGAAAGTTTTCATCGTGGGGCTCAGGCCCATGTAGGAGTTGAACAGAGGGGGGATATTCTCCTTCCTTTCCCTGACCCTATGAGACAAGTGCTTGTAGCTTTCCTCAAAGCTTTTGCCCTCAAACTCCTTATCCAGCTCCTCAGCGGGTGTTTTGACATGAAGTGGCTTATGGGGTTTTACAAGCCCTTCCTGATCCGGGAAGAAGCGGTGCATGAAAAAGAGGATCAAATCACGGGCATACTGGTCAAAGTGGCTGAACATGGTAACCTTGCCAAGGAAGTATTTAGTCTGAGGATAATCCACGACAAGGCCCCCAAGCCCGTCCCAGAGGTTGTCGAGCGAATAGATACTCTTCCTGTTCTCCCTGGATGGCTGATAGGCCGGTTGGACAAATGACCGGCCCAGCTCAATGGTATAGGGCAGATAATCCTTTTTGAACATGTCGCTGAAACTGAAAAGCTCAGCAGTTGCTATCTCCGGGTCGCCACTTTCATCCTTTGGCACTTCCCAGCACAACATATACCGATATCCACCAACTACCTCTTCTGAGGCAGGATCCCAAACAATAAGCTGACGGTAAGGTACATCTGCATAATCGTAATCATCAAGGTCAGCTTCCTTTCCGGTTCCGCCTCCGGCTGTCCGGAATGATATCTCCCTTAAACGCCCTATCTCCCGAAGTGTGTTTGGTGAGTCGTGGCAGGTAATTATATATATTTCATTACCAGCATTATTTGTTTTCCTGAAGAATCTGTCACTATTCAGTTCCTGTTTCAGCAATTCCCTGTCTATCGGGGGAATTATATCCCTTTCCATATTTGCCTTTGTCATTCCAATTGGTATTAAGCATTAAATTCAAGCTTACCTTCAGGCAACCCATAAACATGTTCTTTCATTTTTTCAGCCCACTCCCTGTGGGTTAAATCTTTATTGAAAGTATCGTATGGTACAGGCTTTCCAAATATAATCCGGATCGTCTTGCTTTGCTGCCTGAACATTTCGTCTGGCAGGTAGAGCATTTCCACATTCAACTTAACGCCCAGCCTCTTTCGCCAAAGTGCTAAATTATAGAAAAATTTCGAATTTTTCCCCCTAATATACACAGGAATAATGTCTCTTTTGTGCTTGACTGCCTTAGAGATGAAAGTCTTTTTCCATTCAAGATCACGTATTTCCCTGCCCTGCTTCCTGGAAACCAACCCGGCCGGAAAGACAAGAATCAGTTCACCTGAAGCAAAGCACCTGTCGATCGCCCTCAGCATTTCAGCCTTGTTCCGGCCGACTTTGTCCACAGGAACAAACAGATCCTTCAGTTTATCTATCTCCAGCAGAATGTCATTTGCCAGGAACTTAATATCCTTCCGCTTCTTTCCAATAATATGCATAAGTGCCATTCCGTCAAGTCCGCCCAAAGGATGGTTCGATGCAACTATAAAGCGGCCCTCCTCAGGAATGAACTCCGGATTTACAACCTCAATATCAAGGCCGAAACGATCAACCAGAATAGCCTCAATGAACTCAAGCCCCTTAAGGTGCCGGAAGTCCAGAAGGGCCCTGTTGATTTCCTCCTGATGAGCTATGCGTTTAAGATATCTTTTAAGTGCCCCGGGAATAAAACGGTAAGCTCCACCGGCTTTTGACCTGAGTACTTTATCAACATCAATCAATTGAAGTTCGTTATTCTCCATCTCAAATCAGTTTGACTGCAAAAAAGGCTGTCTGAAACCTGAACAAAAATAACAAAAATCAAATGAAGAGCCATTCATATTGGAACAGGCAGACACATGAAACTGTATTCTTTTTGTGGTAATCCGTTTCAATCCTATAGCAGTCCAAAAACCATGCATACCCTTTCTTTTATTACTGTTTATCAGGTTTTTATGCATCTAAAGCAAAATACCGTACAACTACAGACATAAAAAAGTTATCAACAATGTGGGGAAAAGTGGGAAAAAGTGGGATTTTTATTCATATATTTACACATCAAAACAACAATCCGGTAAAAAATGACAAAGCACCTGCTCGGCGAATTTGAATGCAAGGTTGACTCAAAGGGGAGCTTTTTACTACCCTCGGGCCTTAAAAAGCAACTCGGGGAAAGTGACCAGGAGCGCTTTGTGGTAAACCGGGGCCTGGAAAACAACCTTACATTATATCCGGAAAGCGAGTGGCTCCAAATCTCGCGTGAAGTTAATGCATTGAATCTCTATAACAAAAAAAACCGTGAGTTTGCACGCTAC
>PWNY01000162.1 GCA_003557805.1 Bacteroidales bacterium
ATTACCGCCGCTTATAATAACACCTACATTCCTGTCTTCAAAACCGGCCTTTCTGTGAAGCACTGCAGCCATTGCAGCAGCGCCAGCAGGCTCTGCAAGCAGTTTTGCACGCTGAAGGATAAGGTATGTAGCATGTGCTATCTCGGTATCATTTACTACCAGGATATCATCAACATATTTCCTGACCCCCTCAAATGTAAGATCCCCTGGAGTCTTTACAGCTATTCCGTCGGCTATGGTCTGCATACTGGTAAGCCTGTCGGGCCTGCCTTTCTCCAGTGATCTTTTCATTGACTGGGCACCCTCGGCCTCAACTCCTATTATCCTGATATCCGGATTCATCTCTTTGAGGGCTATGGCAACACCTGTAATTAAGCCACCACCACCC
This sequence comes from Bacteroidales bacterium, assembly GCA_003557805.1. Lineage (GTDB taxonomy): Bacteria > Bacteroidota > Bacteroidia > Bacteroidales > UBA7960 > PUPG01. The sequence goes on from PWNY01000162.1 coordinate 389, forward strand.
ACCGGAACCAGCACATCATCCAGGGTATCGCTTGACTGGAAAAGCTCCAGCCCGATAGTTCCCTGTCCGGCAATTACATCAGGATCATTAAATGCGTGTACTATCACAGCACCGCTTTTTGCGGCAAATTCCGCTGCTGCACTCATCGCATCGTCGAAGGTATCTCCCTCAAGCACAACTTCGGCACCGTAGCCCCGTGTAGCAATAACCTTCAGGGGAGGGGTAAATACAGGCATAAACACTGTTGCCTTTACCCCCAGCATACGGGCCGCAAAAGCAACCCCCTGGGCATGATTTCCGGCTGAGGCACAGACCACCCCGTCCTTTAGCCCCTGCTTGTCGAGGCCGGCAATCCTGTTATACGCTCCCCTTACTTTAAATGAGCCAGTAGATTGCATATTCTCGAGCTTCATGAAAACATTCGCGCCCGATATAGCCGAGAATGATTTACTGTGCTCAAAAGGGGTATTCTTTACGATACCCTTCAGCTGTTTTTGGGCCTTTATAATATCTGAATAGCCGGGAAGTCTTGACATGGTGCAAAGGTAAACATATTTATGCCTTTTTTTTCAGAATTGCACCAGGAGCCATAAGCCCAAGGCTTACCCCCCTGGAAAATAAAAACAGAATCAGTGCAAGCCAGAGTGAGTTATTTCCGAGAAAAGGAAGGCTTAAATAGTAAACAGGGAAATAAATCAGTACCGTGGATATCAGCATTGAATTGCGCATCTGTACCGATGCAGTAGCTCCGATGAATATCCCGTCCCAGATAAAAGCCGAGAAGGAAATTATGGGTATAAGCACTATCCAGAACAGATAGGGCTCTGAAGCAGAAAGCACCTCGGGATTGCTTGTCATCAGCCCGAGTATTGCCTCTGCCCATAAAAGGTATACAATGGTAAACAACACAGCTATACCACCACCCCAGGCGAACAGGTAGCGAACGGCAGTTCTCAGTGCACCCCTGTTTCCCGACCCCGTAAACCTTCCGGTCAGGGCCTCCGCAGCATGAGCATAACCGTCGACCAGGTAAGAGAAAAACATAAAAAACTGAAGAAGCAGGGAGTTAACCGCCAGTAACGTATCTCCCATTGAAGCAGATTTGGCGGTAAAGAATGACAAGGCCGCTATAAGGCATAGTGTCCTTATGAAAATGTCCCGGTTAACGCTGAAAAACCTTGACAGAGCCAGACTGTTCCAGAAAATGCGACCGTCATAAAATCTGAAGAAACGGCCATAATATCTGTGCAGCAAAAACAATGCCAGCAAAAGGCCTGTATATTGGGCAAGGAGTGTTCCCAGAGCGACACCTTCGGAGTGCATTCCAAGCCACCGCACAAAGACCAGGCTAAGTATGATATTGGCCATATTTACGCAAACTGCAATTATCATTGGGATACGGGTGTTCTGCATCCCAATGAACCATCCTGTAAGGGCATAAAGAGCAATGGTAGCAGGGGCGGCATATATCCTTATATGAAAATATTGCCGTGCATATGTTTCGACCTCCTGACCGCTGTCCACCAGCCAGAATGCGATTGATGACACCGGGAACTGCAGAATTATAAGCAAAAGGCCTGCTGAAAAAGCAAGTGTCAGTGGTCTTGCAAGGTTTATCATAACCTGTGCAAAATTCCTTCTTCCAAATTCCTGGGCTACAAAACCACTGGTGCTCATCCTGAGAAACCCAAAGCCCCAGTAAATAAAGTTAAAAATCATACTTCCAAGGGCTACTGCACCTATATACACCTTATTATCAAGGTGTCCCATCAGAGCCAGGTCAACCGCTCCAAGAAGTGGCACCGTTACATTGCTTATTATATTAGGGACTGCAAGCTGCAGTATGCGCCGGTTCATCCTAAAAAGAAAATAATTGTATCAACCCCTGAGCATTAACAGGATGCAAAGAAAGTGAATTTTCAGACAAATAAGGTTTTTCATTAAATTTGATAATTAGGGCGAAAAAGTAATACAAAAGATAATTCAAATGGAAGTTGAAAGGATTTTCAGAAACAATAGGAAGTGGGCAGAGAAGATGGCCAGTACTGACGGGGATTATTTCAATAGACTTGCCAGGGGACAGAACCCGGATATACTTTATATAGGATGTTCCGACAGCAGGGTATCGGCAGAGGAGATGATGGGCCTTCATCCCGGCGAGGTCTTTGTGCACCGCAACATTGCCAATATGGTTCCAAATACCGACCTTAATGTAATGTCGGTAATAAATTACGCTGTAAGATACCTGAAGGTAAATTCAATTGTAGTATGCGGCCATTATAAGTGCGGAGGCATACATGCTGCTATGATGCAGGAAGACATGGGCATACTGAACCCATGGCTCAGGAATATAAGGGATGTTTACCGCCTGCATAAAAGTGAGCTCGATTCGATAAAAAATACGGAAGCCAGATACAGAAGGCTAGCTGAGCTAAATGTAACGGAACAATGCATAAACGTGATAAAAACTGCCGTGGTACAGGAAGCTTACTATGACAGGAAGCTTAATGTGTATGGCTGGGTTTTCGATATAAGCAGAGGTCATATTATTGACCTTGAGATTGATTTTGAGGGAATACTAAGGGACATTATGGATATTTACAGGATTAACCGGAAAGCCAACCAAAACAAATAATTTATATGAAAACATTTATACAGGATATACTGGCAGAAACAACCGGATA
>PWNY01000421.1 GCA_003557805.1 Bacteroidales bacterium
CCTGGACTGGTTCCAGTAACAGTTTGCCCCTACGATCTCACCGATCATACCGGCCTTGATATGGGCAACGGTGGTCAAATAGTCTCTCTGGTGCCTTCTCTGTGTTCCGGCAACCACTTTTAGTCCTGCTGAGTCGGCCATCCTTGCTGAAGCCATTATGGACCTTGCACCCACAGGGTCGACAGCTACAGGTTTTTCCATGAAAACATGCTTTCTGGCCCTTACAGCAGCCTCGAAATGGGCTGGCCTGAAATAGGGAGGTGCGGCAAGAATGACAATGTCAACATCGCTGTCAATGACCTTTTCATATGAATCGAAGCCGATAAAGCAGTTTTCGTCGGCGACCTCCACATCAAACCTCTCCTTAAGCTGCTGGCGGCAGCGATTGAGCCTGTCATCAAAAACGTCGCCAAGGGCGGTTATCTCCAGCCCGTTGCCAGCGTTCAGGTAGTTTATGGCAGCACCTGTTCCCCGGCCTCCGCAGCCTATAAGGCCTGCCTTGAGCACCCGGCCGTCAGGGGCCTTGTCGATGAATTCCGGCAGCACGGCAGTGGTTCTGCCCCTGCTGCATGATTTAAAGAGTGCGCTTGCACCAAGGGCCCCAACAGCTGCAACTGTTGCAGCTCCCTTGATAAAATCCCGGCGGCCTGATAATTTTGAGTCTTGTCCCATAAGAATAATTGGTTATATGATTACTGCAGTTTATTTAGGTTTAACTATGTTTACTCATCATTGTGGGGCCATTCCAGGACGACCCTGAACCCGACATCGAACACATCCGAGTACCACCAGATGCTCTTTGGTATCTGGGGGTCGGTGATAAGCCATGCATCGTGCCTTGTATGGCTGCGGCTGGCCGATCTTACCTGGTAGGCATCACTGCTGAATGATCCTCCCCTGATTACTCTTTCTGTGCCCTGGGAGGGACCCCGGGGATCTTTAATCACCTCACCCGCGGGATATTCTGCATAGGCATCGGGGGCATAGTAATCGGAGCAGAACTCCCATACATTCCCGAGCATGTTCCTCAGCCCGTAAGGGTTGGGCCTTACCGCAGAGGGGTTCTGTGTCCGGGCATAGCTGTTACCCTCATATATTACGTATGAATTTATATTGGTAGTATCCGCACCGAACAGGCGGTTAAAAAACCTCTCCCTTGTAAAGTCCCTCGGGTTCCCTTCAAAAAAGTAAGGTGAGTCGGTACCGCCCCTGGCTGCAAATTCCCATTCAGCTTCGGTTGGAAGCCGGTATGACTTGCCCGTTTTCTGGCTGAGCCATTTGCAGAAGGTATTGGCTGCATGCCAGGTCATTGTTATGGCGGGCCTGTCCCCGTACCCCCATCCCTGGTCCGGGCTTCCCCACGGGGGTGTGGGGCCGGTAATGCCATCCAGCTGATTGTCACCGTCAGTTGTCTGCACAAAGGATCCCTGGTCAAGCCTGCCTTCCGACATTGTCTCCCTGAAAAAGGCCATGTACATATCCCAGCTTACCTCAATTTCCGACATAAAGAAGGGACTTAGCTCCACTTCCCTCCTGGGGCCTTCATCCTCACGCCTGCCCGGTTCATTTTCCGGGCTGCCGATAGTAAAGCGTCCGCCCGGTACAGGAAGCATGTCAAAGGAGACATCGGTATCCGGTATTGTTTCGGTAAAGCGATCAAACTCAACGACTATTGCAGAACTCTCGTAAACCTCTTCAGGTTCCTGCACAACCTGTTCAAATCCAAAGTCTATCATCTCCTGTGCATGTTCCGAGTAGTGGCCTACATGCAGATGACAGTTCAGGCAGTTAAGATCCTCACGGTTTTCCTCGTAATACAGGTGGGCATGCATTCCCTCTTCAGTTAGCTGTAGCGGAAAAAGGTTCTGGTGGCAGCTTATGCAGGACTCCTCGTATGTATGCTTTACAGCTTGTGATATATGCTTCTTTGCGTCCCAGTTTATTTGATCGGGATCCTTGAAAATGAACCCGTAAACATCTCTTGCTCCTGTTATGGCTTTTTCGGTGTAATGCCTGAAGGACCCCTTGGGCGGGAGGTGGCATTCAACGCAGTGGGTTACCACACCTGAGGGGTTGTCATAATGCGTTGACAGTCTCCAGCTCTCCTCTGCATGCGGGTGGACGTGGCAGCTCATGCAAAACTCATCGGTGGAGGTATAATCCATAAGCCTTGATGACAAAATTATGAAGATTACCCCCAAAAGAAAGCCGTAAAGCAATAATGCACTGTACCGTCTGTTCTTGGGAAGCAAAAAGCTCTTTATTCTGGATAACATACTGCAATTAAAAAGATACCGGGGGGAGGTGTATTTGTGACTTTTTTAATTTAATGAACCCCCAAAGATAGTTAAAAATCAAAAACATCGACAAGACAGCCAGTGGCAGCAAATATATCTCATTATAGCACACCGGGTTTTATTTCAGGAAGCTGCCCTCAAGAAGATACTCCAGGCTGATCCGGACGCTTTCAAGCGGTTCGTAATTATAGTTCTCTACTTCCACTATGCTGTACTTAAGCCCGGATAAATCTGCGTAACCGTATATCCTTTCAAAGTCAATATTACCGCTTGCACCGATCTCGGTTTCATCCTTTACGTGCTAGTGTTCAAACCTTCCGGGATAGTTCTGAAAGTAGTCTACCGGGTCGGCCCCGCCAGCATAAACCCAGTAAAGGTCAATCTGGAACATTACCTTCTCAGGGTCGGTATTCTCTAGCATAAAGTCATAAATGACCTCACCCTCGAGGGTGTTGAACTCATTGTCATGATTGTGGTAGCCAAACCTGATGCCATTCTCGTTGCACATCCGGCCGATGGTGTTGAAGTAATCACAGAAGGCCATAAGGCCTTCAAGGCTTTCATAGCCGGCCCTGCCCATCCATGGCTGCACTATGTATTGTACACCGGCCTCTGAATGTGCACTTATGCACTCCTCCCACCAATGCATGGCTTCATCCCACTCCCCGGGAGCAGGCAGGTCCCTTCCTGTATGGGAGCTTAAGAATATCATTCCGTTTGACTCCACCAGCTCACGGAATGCTGCAGGCTCCATGCCGTAAAACTTGCCGTC
>PWNY01000203.1 GCA_003557805.1 Bacteroidales bacterium
AAATATGCGGGGTAGTGCCACCTGGCACCCAAAGGAGACCAGAGAGGCACTACCCATGATAATGCCAAATGTCACTCCACGCTATATGTTGTGGAGATGCCATTTGGCACAATCGAGGTTATCTCACAAATCAGTAACACTATTTTACAAAAGTTGCTACCAAAGGTCAAATAACTGCCTGGAACAACGCACGGAACGCGGCTCTCAATTACAAAAAGAGGATTTGACTTTTACTCTTTTCCGACTTATCATAGAAACATGTTCAGGGCGCAGGGAAGAACGCCCGCAGGGCCGTTTCTGCACCCGGTATCCCCGTTATTTTTCCGACCTTCAACCACATGAGAGAATTCAACCTTTACACCTCACCATACGGCGATATCGGATTGGACACATCCGGCGGCGTGCTTCAACGCTCAGTCCTGTTTCGCGAGGACTGCGGGAACCGTTCGAGCTGGAAAGGGGTCCCGGCATGCGGGCCGTTCCGGCGGCAGCTCGACGCATATTTCAATGCGTGGAGAACGATACTCCTCCCTCCCCGCATACTGGCACTCGACAAATGCAGTCCGTTCGAAAAGATAGTATACCTTGAGCTGATATCGACGGAATTCGGAGAGATTACATCTTACGGCGAACTTGCCCGGCGGTGCGGCGCTCCGCGCGCCGCGCGTGCGGTCGGAAACGCCCTGGCCGCCAACCCCTTCCCCATATTTGTGCCATGCCACAGGGTGGTGCTTGCCTGTGGCGGCAAAGGAGGCTTCAGCGCCGGGCTGCGCTGGAAGAGTATGCTGCTGAAACATGAAAGTCAGGCCGGCTCCGGCATGCAATGACACCTGTTTCTTCTATCCCGCCTTCCTTGTGATAACTGCGCCTGAAAGCGGCTATGAGTGGGACATCATCGCACGGAGGTATCGGAACATGTTCACATCGGGGACGGACTTCACGCTTTTTGAAAAAGAGATGGGTTCCTGGTCGATTTACCGGCTGATCATTCCGGATCGCAGAGACAGGGTAAACTAACCCCAGAGCAAGCGCATTATATTATCTGAAAAAGCGTAAAATGGCTTGAAAACGCCCTCTGCGTTTGGTATAATGTGTTTGTCAAAAAACAACTTTAACCAACGGAGGGCGTTTTCAAGTGAAGGCAAAAGACCGCAGAATTCTGAAGAAATTAGAACGGAAAATCGCAAAACGACTTGATCGCAACAACAATCCCGACGGCGACGGTCCGGTTATGGACGCGCCTAATATTCATTACGAAATGAGCGAAAAGACACAGGCCACCAATTGTGGTGGCGTGGGGGCCTTGCATACACTCGCTAATAACTGTGGCCTTATTGATAGTATAAACGAAAATGTTCATGTTTTCAAGCGACACTTGCCCTATCATGAGTCCGACCACGTTCTCAACATTGCCTACAATACGCTCACTGGCGGCGAGTGCTTGCAGGATATCGAAAACAACCGCAATGACCAGGCATTCCTTGATGCGCTGGGAGCCGAGAGGATTCCCGACCCTACAACTGCCGGAGACTTTTCTCGCCGGTTTGAGCAACCGGATGTCGAGGATCTCCTTGAAGCAGTCAATGATAGCCGACTCAAGGTGTGGAAACAGACCATACCGAAGCGCCAGCGAGATCTGGCGATAATAGATGTCGACGGTAAAATCGCTGAGACAACAGGTGAATGCAAAGAGGGTATGGATATCTCCTATGATGGCATCTGGGGCTATCATCCATTGTTGGTTTCGCTGCGCAATACCGACGAACCCCTGTATTTGGTCAACCGCAGCGGTAATCGCCCCTCACATGATGGCAGCGTTCCCTGGATAGACAGGGCAATAGAATTCACATCCCGGTTTTTCCGGGGCACTTTATTATGCGGTGATACGGATTTTGCTCTGACCGAACATTTTGATCGTTGGACAGAGGACTCTGTAGGTTTTGTTTTTGGATATGATGCAATGCCTAATCTCAGAAAGAAGGCCGCGGAAATCAGAGAAAGACAATGGACGCCGCTGGTGCGTAGAGAAAAGAGACCACCAGCAGGAAAAAGCCGGGCCAAACCCGAAAACGTTAAAGAAAGAATAGTTGAAGAGCGAGGGTTCAAAAATAAGCATCTTATCGAAGAGCATATAGCTGAGTTTTCCTATAGGCCCACAAAATGCAAGCAAGATTATCGCATGGTGGTTCTTCGGAAAAAGGTACGCATAACAGTTGGTCAAAAGCGTCTTTTTGACGACATAGTCTATTTTTTCTATGTTACCAACCTGCCGGATCAGAAAGCGGAAGATGTGATATTTTTAAGTAATGACCGCTGTAACCAGGAGAATCTTCTTAAGGAACTTGCCAATGGGATGAATGCGATGAGGATGCCCGAGGGCGACCTTGTGTCCAACTGGGCATATATGGTCATGTCGTCGCTGGCATGGACTCTGAAAGCATGGTTTGCTTTGCACGTGTGGCAGCGAAGTGACCGTGAGAAGCTTTTGCGGATGGGTTTCCGGCAATTTTTAAACCGGGTTATTCGTATTCCCTGCCAGATAACCAGGGGTGCGCGCCAGATAAAATTCCGAATTTTGGGCTGGACCGAATGGACCAAGGCTTTTTTAAATACCTTTCAGCGCCTGCGAGCGATGAGTTACGGGTAGCTTTTTCGCAATAGGCCCTAAATTTTGAGAAAAAACAGATTATGACGGGGGAATTGTGTCAAAAAAAGGCATATTTCCTTTAAAAACAAGCTGATGGGATAAGTTTAGAACGATAGACTGGGACTGTGAGTGCAAAAAATGACAAAAAGTTGCATATTGGATAAAAACGAGAAAAAAACAAGAAAAAAATTGCATTTTTTTCGTTTTTTTCGGCAAATGCGCTTATTTTGGGGGTAGTTTACGGCAATATCTTCGAAAAAAGCTCCTATGGCATTTTCGGCGCCGTTATGATTGATGCCGGGCGCGATCATATTATCGACAATAATATCTTTTACCGCTCTGCCGCAGGTATTTCCGGCGGGTGGAGAGCAGAGCACTTTCACTGGAAAAGAATCAGGGAAGGAACGGCAAAAGGCTACG
>PWNY01000256.1 GCA_003557805.1 Bacteroidales bacterium
ATGTCTATAACGGGGTTTCATCTATCATAATCTTATGTGCGGATGGAGGGACTCGAACCCCCACGCCTTGCGGCACCAGATCCTAAGTCTGGCGCGGCTACCAATTACGCCACATCCGCATTCTGATCAAACAGGCTGCAAATATACGATTTTTTTATGGAATGGCAGCATATTTTGAGGCGCAATTTATTTGCCGGGATCACCAGCAGGTATGGTAAAACTGATTACCGTTCCTTCACCCTCCTTGCTTTTCAGCTCCAGGTCACCTCCCTGTATACGAACAAATTCACTGCACAACAACAGGCCCAGGCCACTCCCCTTTTCGTCATTCGTGCCAAATGTGGAGTACAGTGAATCAATACTGAAAAGTTTTTTCTGGTTCTCTTTAGAAATCCCAACACCCTCGTCAGCGATACTGACCCTGACCATTTTGTCAAGTTTTTCTGCTGATATAACAACCATATCACCCCTTTCTGAATACTTGATCGCATTTGACAGAAGATTACGGATAATGGTTCTGGTCATGTTGGCATCCCCATAAACATACAGGCCGTTCCTGGTCCTGTCAATCAATTCAACTCCTTTTTCCCTGGCATTTGAGCTGAAGAGTTTCAGGCTGTCTGCAACAACCTCGCTTAGCATAAAGCGGGCGGGGTTAAAAGTGATCTTCCCGGTCTGTGTCCGGGACCACTGCAAGAGGTTCTCCAAAAGGTTGTTTATCTTAATTACCGATTTATCCAGCTCTTCTGCAAGTTCTACCAGCTCCTGGCTGCTAAGGTTACTTATATCCCTTTTCAGTATCCTGGAAAAGCTAACGATCGAGGCGAAGGGGTTTCTAAGGTCATGAGAAATAATTGAGAAGAATTTATCTTTGGTAAGGTTAGCAGCGATCAGCTCCTTTTCAGATTTTTTCAGTTTTAAATTTATTTGCTCAACCTTCTGTTTTTGTTCCGTAAGCCGCTGGTTTAGCTCCTGAAGCCTTGCATTGCTTTTGCTAATCTCATCCTTCTGTATTTCAAGCAGCCTGTTGGTCTGTCTCACCTCCCTGAACCGGTAATATATAACCAGCAGCATAATTGCGATCAGGATAATTAAAACAAGCAGGAAGTTGCGGTAGATCTTCTGTTTTTCCAGGTTTAGCTCGCTAACCTGGTTTGCCCTTCTTAAAAGCTCTATATCCAGTTCCCGGCTGCGCCTTTCATACAACTGCCGCATCTCTGAGGACCTCCTCCTGCTCTCCTCACTATCGATGCTGTCCTTGATGGCCACATACCTTTCCTGAAGTTCATATGCCTGCCTGAAACTTCCCAGTTTATACATCAGCCTGCTCATACTATGGAAAATCTCCACAGTAAACGGTGTAATCTCAATAATTTCTGTAAGCGCAAGCGCCTCTTCAAGATTTAAGCGGGATCTCTCCAGGTCACCCATGTCAAGATATACCTTGCCAAGTTCATTATAAACCTGCGCAAGCCCCTTTTTGTCATCAACCTCAATATAGGCATCCCTTGTCTGCTCAAGTTCCTCAGCGGCTGCTTCAAGCCTGCCCATCGAATGGTAGATATTGCCAATGTTTCTCCTGGTATATGCAGCTTCACGTTTATCCGGAAATTTCTCCCAAATTTCAAGTGCTGCTTCATTATAGGCGAGTGCCTGCTCGTAATTCCCTTTTTCCCGGCTAACCGACCCAAGATTTGAATATGAGTAGGCCTTACCCCTTTGATTATCATATTCATGCTTTATTGCAAGGGAGCGCATATGATACTCCTCAGCATTTTCAAGATCCTTCTGCTGCTGGTAAACAAGTCCAATATTATTTAGGACTTTTGCCGTTTCTGCAACCAAATCGAGTTCCCCGTATTCATCAAGGGACATGAAGTAATATTCTAGCGCAGTATCAAAATGCCCCCTTGCGTGGAAGAGTATACCCATATGGTTCAGAGTTCGTGCATACTGTTCCCTGTCACCCAGGTTTTCAAACATATGCATTCCCTCAAACAGGAAATCGTAAGACATACCGAAGTCTCCCAGCCTCCAGTAAATATGACCCATGTTTGCCAGTATCCTGGCCACCCTCTCGTCACATCCAAGTTCCTCTGCAAGGCTTAATGCCTGTTTTGTATATTCAAGTGCACGTGATGGGCTCTGGCGGCGGGTTTCCCAGCCAAGCTCCGTAAGCGCATCCAACTTCTTTATATCGTCATCCGGATGGCTTTCCAAAACATTTTTCAAACTGTCTAGGTAAAAATTCTGATCGCTGGCACTTAAACACCAGCCATGAACAGGAAAAAGACTGACCAGGACACAGAAAGTTACCGCGACCAAAACGCCACGTAAAGACATAAGCTAATAAAAATTAAAGATGGTATTTATAAACAAAGGTAGGTTTTTTCCATAACAGGACAATAGTTTAACAGAATATATTCACATAAAGTGTTGATTGAACGATAATTTTACTATAGCTTTTATTAAATCTAAACAACAATTTATCGCTAAAAATCCTTTTCATAGGAAATCTTACAATAAAATTATATATTTCGGTACCAGTTGTCTGATTATAGCGATATTATTAATTGGCGGTCATATCAAACAACCAACAACACATGAACATTTTCAGGCGCATTTACCTTTTCATTCTTCCGCCGGATAACTGGAGAATGACAGTTATTATACTTACGGGTATTTTCACCGGCATATTACTGCTGGTTGTCCACATCTCCAATGCAACCTCTTACCTTTCTGAAGAACCGGAAACCTGTATCAACTGCCATGTGATGTATCCCTATTTCGCATCATGGGACAAAAGCAGTCACGGGCGGGAAGCTACCTGCGTGGAGTGTCATGTGCCACAGGATAATATCTTCAGCAAATACTATGTTAAGGGAACAGACGGCCTTAAGCATGCTACCTATTTCACCTTCAGGTGGGAGCCACAGGTGATAAGGATTAGGGAAAGGGGTATAAATGTCGTTCAGCAGAACTGCATCCGCTGCCATATTGACCTTGTGGACATGGTTCAACTGGTAGAGGTAACGGGAAAAACCGCAGCAGAGGGAGAAGGCA
>PWNY01000084.1 GCA_003557805.1 Bacteroidales bacterium
TCTTGTCGGCTAAATATAACCGTTTCGATTCACAATCGCAGTTCAGCAAAAAACTTTCTCTCATTCATCCTAATACCATATTATGGCCTTTTCTTACAGACACTAATTAGGGCTTCCTCAGAACAATGTTCTTCAATTACTTTTAGTACAGCTGATAATCTGGATTTAAAGAAATTAAAAATGTGATTACAAGTCTGATCGAAATGATGTCTGTCTACTTCAGCTCTATTTTTTTCACGTTTTAAGTATGAAAGAATTAATGAGAAACGAGTAATGGTTGCAAGATTCGCAGCGATTATGACTGGTACTTTGTCTGTTTCGCCATGTACCTTTTCCCATGAATTGATATATGCAGATACACTTTTTTCAAACAACTCATCAAGGGACTGTAAAATCCCTGTTGCCTCTACGAAACGGAAGGGGTGTATAAGTCGACCAACGTCTTCACCTAAAAATCCCCTACCTACTAAAGACCAATCCAATCCTACAACTCGTCCCGTTACTTCATCTTCAATAATATTTCCTACATGGGTATCTAAATGCGAGATCACTTTTTTACAGTTTTGCTTTAGATAAGAAATGGTCATTGGTAATCTTGCCTCTAATTCATACACCTTACCAATCGTTTCATTTATAAAATCTAAGCCAAGCACTTTTTGTGAGGCCAATTCAGACATTGCTTTAACACTATTATGCAAAGAGATATTAACAATGTTTAAACTGCTTTCTCCAAACCACTTTGGCAAAGGTTCCTTTTTCCCAATCGGTTCGTTGAATTCAGAAATCTTTACCACAAAAGAAAGAATTTCTTTTTCTGAAATTTGAGATTTCTTTTTTTGTATGTACTCAATAACTAATAGATAGGTATCTCTTATTTTACCAACACCTATCAATTCAGGAACATGAACTCCTATGACATCCTTTGAAAGCGTAGAACAATAAAATTCAATTTCACGCTTCCAATACAACCTCGAAAGCTCTGAACTGTTACAGTTTGGATAAATGGTTTTAGCAAAAACAGATTTTTCTACTCCCTTAACAGAATAACTGCAATGCAAACCCATTCCAGCCTCGTGACTATTGCTTCCATCTTTAAAGTTCAAATCATCGGTTACTTCAAGATCAGACACCATGCAATTTTCATAGTTACCAATGATTCTTAATATCTCTTCTTTGATCTCATGTAAGCGCTTTTGACTATCAGCCTTTTTTTCATTCTTAGCTGCATTGTACATCTCATGATTTTCTCCTTCATTTCTATGTGAATAGTGAAATCTTAATATGTCATTAACGATTTTATTTCTCAATGAATAATGATCCGCACTTTTCCAAAGAGATTCCGCACCGGTTGGCAACTCTTGCAATTTACCAAATATCCAACCTGGTACTATATGATACCTTGGATAAGCAGATGTATGGAGACTAATCCAAATATCATCTCCTCTGCCTTTGTAGTAACCACACCTTATGGGTAATCTATTCAAAAGAGCCGAATGCATGAACATAAATCTTCCCTTTATAATATCCACTCTTTGATCTATGCCAAGGTGCGGATGTACGTGGAATCCTTTTTCTGTATAGAATGGTTCTTTAGGAGCAAGATTTTTTCCGTTATACCCTATTATTTTTCTATCCAGAAATCGTCGTGATGTATGAATACATTTATCCAGAAAATTCGATTCACTCGGATATAAATCGTCATCAATTATGCAAACATAATCCTTGGCTAATAAAGCCACTACGTGCCATCTTGGCAGGCAATAATAATTGTTTCCGGCATCAATTACGATATCTGCCTCAACACCCTTAATCGGTCTATCAGAATTATTCCATATAGCGATTCTTGGCCGTAAACCCTGTTTCTTTAATTTTTCAACGAGTAGTTGAATATTTTCAGGACGCTTATAGTTTAATAAACATACAAGAACATCTTCTACAGATTGATTTTTGTCCGCATCAAACAACCTACTGTATTTAGCTTCTGCCTCGATGGTGTTGTGCCTATATTCATCCACTTCAGGGTATAGTCTGTAAGCTGTTCCAAAATACTCAAGTGATTTTTCAATTTTTCCTTTTGACCTTTCAATAACACCTAAAGCATTGTATGCTGGGGCAAATCTTTCATCAATACCTACGATTCTTCTCAGAGATTCTTCGGCTTCCTCAATCTTATCAGACTCAATCTTAAAAAGAGAATAAAAGTACAGAGCTAAAAGGTGTTGCTTTTCATTACCAATTGCTTTTACATAAAATTGATGAGATATATCTTTTTTACCCTTCAATTGAGCAATAAGAGCTGCTTTTAAATCATTGTTAAAAGCACTAATGATACCTTCAGTTTCAAACTGAACTATGATTTCTGAATCTTTTTTTAAATTTGGTTTTTGAACTATGCTGTCTTCAGTATTATGGCTTTTCTCTAAATCATTTTTACTGATACCAGAGTACCCAGCATCCTTTTTTTGCAACATAAGCTCAACATTCCCCTCTAACATCTCCCGCATCTTCTTCTCTTTGGAACCGCTCAGGTATATACACAAATCTTTCAATGTGATCCACGCCTCAACAGTTCGGACAGTTAACCAATTCCTAAATTCCGTTTTGATTTCGGAATTATCCTGTTCGGAGAGCGGTGGGAGGAACGGAAGCTCTGTCTCCATCTGCTCCTGACCAAGTTTAGTCCCCTCAATCAACTTCTGCATGATGGCTACGGCCTGGTCACGCTTGCCAAGCGTGTTGAGTACGCGAATCAATGTATAAGCTGCCGATGCACCACCGTCTCCAGCATGGTATTTGGATATCAGTTCCTGCGCGGCTATCAGCAACAGTTTGGCTTTTTTCGACCGGTCTTCACGGAATTTTATAGGTTTTGAATCGGTGGATTTGCCATTTTGCGAAATGGATGCCCGATCCGTAATCGAACTATTTTGAGCATCACCGCTTTCTTCATCATCATTAACACTAATCGACATTGCTTCGGCAGCACAGATGTAGTCCAGCGCACGGAAGTAGTTTTTATTGGCCGGGACCATCGTTGCTTTTTCCCATTCCGCAAATAAAGA